>JABXIP010000366.1 GCA_013373005.1 Cytophagia bacterium
CCTTTGTGAATGGCCAGCATTTTTTCGTTGAAATCACCTACCCATGAAAGCTCAATATCTCTTACCTTGGTTTTGGTAATGGTATGCTGAAAGGCACGATAGGTCAGTACCGATTCAAGCCCCATATTCTGAAACTTAGGCTTGCTGCCCATTACCACAACCCTTACTCTGGTGATGAAATTGGTTTTCTTCAGATAAAGGAACCTAAGTTTATTCCAAAGATTGAGTTTGCCATTGAACTTCTTGAAAATCTGGTTGACATCCGGCAGACACATAACAAAGGCTGCAGGTTCATCATTGATGTAGGCAAACTGAATAACTCCCGGATCAACAATCGGCTTTATCTTTCTGAAAGTCTCAATTACGTAATCCTTTTTGATAGGCGTGAAGTTTTCAAACTCAGCCCAAGCCAAGTTGTAGATGTCCATAAAATCTTCAGCAAACTGATCGATTTTACTAGGGTCGAAGGGTTTTGTGGTCAGGTTTGGTCTACGCTGAATCACATACTCGGCAATTTTCACAAAGCGCGGGCTCAAACCATTGTCCAGACTGAACTCATTGGTCATTTGCTCCATCTTGGTGAAGAAACCATAGGATTCAAACAGATCCTTATAATAAGGGTGATTGTAGGCCATTCCATAAGAAGGCTGGGTAAAACCTTCAACCAATAAGCCCCACCACTGATCATTTTCGCCAAAATTGATCGGTCCATCTACTGTTGTTACATCTCTATCCTTGAGCCAGTCTACAGCTGTATCGAAGAGTTTTTGAGATGCAGCTTTATCATTAATGCACTCATAAAAGCCGATTCCACCAATGCGCTTGTCGCCATAATTGGCTTTCTTTTCATTGATAAAGGCGGCTATTCTGCCAATTAATTGACCCTTATCATTCTTGAGAATCCATCGAGTGGCTACTCCGTGCTGATAGAAAGTGTTTTTAGAGGGGTCGAACACAGACTGAATATCTGAGTCCAAAGGACACACCCATTCAGGATCGTTCCTGTATAGTTCTCTGGCTAACTCTAAAAATGCCTTTTCTTGGTCCTTATTTTTGACTTCTGATATCTGCATAAAACCCAAATCCCGATGCTAGCAACAAAGAAATCTTTTATTTATCAATCTTGAAAATGGATGAGACAATATTTAGCTCAATAAGCCTTTCTGATGCAAGTCATCGAAAATAATTCGATCTACGAATGACACCAACGGTTTATCATGGTGATTGAGCCATCGAACCTCTTCAATTTCCGATGCAGGCTTGATTTCTCCCACATATTCGCCCCAATAACAGGTCATCTGCACACTAACTCCTTCCGGCTTTCCGTGGGCCTGAGCCTCAAAAGTGCCAAAATATTCGAGTGATTCTGGAAGTAAGGAAACCGTCAATTCTTCTTCAATTTCTCGCATAAGGGCTTCATCATCGTTTTCTCCAGGTTCTCGCTTCCCTCCGGGAATATAAAAGGCATCTTTCCCTACAGAACGGGCTACCAGAATTTTCCCGTTAACAATCTCTATCCAGGCGAGTTTATCAATGATTCGACTCATTCCTCCATCAGCTTTTTGAGAATGTCATGTGCCGCTTTTGCAATTACTGTTCCCGGGCCGAAGACAAATGAAACGCCAGACTCATAAAGGAAGTCATAATCGTTTGGAGGAATTACCCCTCCGGCTATCACCATGATATCTTCCCTGCCAATTCTTTTCAACTCTTCAATTAGCTTTGGAATAAGCGTTTTGTGACCGGCTGCCAGGCTTGAAGCTCCAACAATATGTACGTCATTTTCAGCCGCTTGCATGGCTACTTCTTCTGGGGTTTGAAAGAGAGGTCCCATATCTACATCAAAACCCATATCGGCAAAACTCGTGGCAATAACTTTAGCTCCACGGTCGTGTCCATCCTGACCCATTTTGGCCACCATAATTCTTGGTCGTCTGCCATCCAATTCAGCGAACTGATCGGCTAATGCTCTGGCTTTGATAAAGTCTTCGTTTTCTTTCACTTCACTCGAATATACACCGGAAATGGTTTGTGTCACAGCTTTGTGTCTACCGAATACTTTTTCCATAGCCATAGAGATTTCTCCAAGAGAGGCTCTTTTTTTGGCAGCATCGACTGCAAGTTCCAGCAGGTTGCCTTCACCACTTTCAGCACATTGAGTAATGGCCGAAAGAGCTGCTTCAACCTCTTGGGTATTTCTATTGGCTTTAAGTTTCTCCAGCCTGGAAAGTTGTGCTTTGAGTACAGCAGTGTTATCAACCTCCAGTAGCTCTATATCTGTTTTTTCATCTACAGCAAATTTGTTCACTCCAACGATGGTGTCTTTTCCTGAGTCGATTCTGGCCTGCTTTCTTGCAGCAGCTTCTTCAATTCTCATTTTAGGGAGACCTTGTTCAATAGCTTTTGCCATTCCGCCCATTTCTTCTACTTCTTCAATCAGTGCCCAGGCTTTTTTTACCAGTTGATCGGTCAGGTATTCCACATGATAAGAGCCTCCCCATGGGTCGATTACTCTTGTTATACTAGTTTCCTTTTGAAGATAAATCTGTGTATTTCGGGCTATTCTGGCTGAGAAATCTGTTGGCAAGGCAATAGCTTCATCCAATGCGTTGGTGTGTAACGATTGAGTATGCCCCATAGCAGCCGCAAGAGCTTCAACGGCAGTTCTGGCTACATTATTAAATGGGTCTTGCTCAGTAAGCGACCAACCTGAAGTCTGGCAATGAGTTCTCAGGGCCATCGACTTGGGGTTCTTAGGGTTGAATTGCTTCACAATTTTCGACCAAAGCAAACGCCCGGCACGCATCTTGGCAATCTCCATAAAGTGGTTCATGCCAATGGCCCAAAAGAAAGAAAGCCTTGGGGCAAAATCATCGATATCAAGCCCGGATTTGATGCCGGTTCGCAAGTATTCTAGTCCATCGGCAAGGGTATAAGCCAATTCTAAATCGGCAGTAGCACCAGCCTCTTGCATATGATAGCCGGAAATACTGATGGAGTTGAATTTCGGCATATGCTTGGAAGTATATTCGAAAATATCTCCTATAATTCTCATGGAAGGAAGAGGAGGATAGATGTAGGTGTTTCGCACCATGAATTCCTTAAGAATATCATTCTGAATGGTGCCTGAAAGTTGTTCTTTGCTCACTCCTTGCTCTTCAGCAGCTACTATATAGAAGGCCATTATGGGAATTACAGCTCCATTCATGGTCATGGAAACCGACATTTGATCAAGAGGAATCTGATCGAAGAGAATCTCCATATCTAATATGGAGTCTATGGCCACACCGGCTTTTCCAACATCGCCAACAACACGTGGATGGTTAGAGTCATAACCCCGGTGAGTAGCCAAATCGAAAGCTACGGAAAGCCCCTTCTGGCCTGCAGCAAGATTTCTTCTATAGAATGCATTTGATTCTTCGGCTGTTGAGAATCCGGCATATTGACGGATAGTCCACGGCCTGACGGTGTACATGGAACTATAAGGGCCCCGTAAATAAGGAGGTTCACCCGCACCAAAACCCAGTTGCTCCAGCGATTTCAGTTCAACTCCAGCCAGACTTGAAGGAATTTCTATGCCCTCTGCCGACTTCCAAACTTCAGTCGATTGGCCCGAATTCTTAGCAGATTTGATTTCATTCAAATTAGGTCTCATAGGGCTTCAGGGTTGAAAGATTCTACATCGATTTTAGAAATGCCTCCGGCAGCTTCAATCTTTTTCAGCAAGTCCAGTGCATTATTATATAAGTTTTGGGTCAGCTGCTCTATATAATAAGAGCCCGCTGCCGGATCTACCATTTTGTTCAGGTAAGACTCTTCGCTTAAAATGGTAGATATATTTCTGGCTATTCGCTCTGCCAGTGCAGGTTTGTTAGGGAATATATTATAGAAAGGTTCAACCAGTAATGCATCGGTACCTCCCAGGATGGCCGACATGGCCTGTGTGGTCGCATGAAGCATGAAACTATGAGGATCGTCAATTTCAGATGTCCATGGGCCTGCTTGACTGACTATTTCCAATCTTGGATTCTCAACTCCATAAGATGAGGCTACTGAACTGAAAAGTCGTCTTAAGGCTCTGTGTTTGGCAATCTCCAGAAAGAAATCGTCTGAAATGGTCAGCTTTAAATAAACCTTGTTCAGGCAGTCTTCAATGGCCAGACCACTATTTGTATGAATGTCAATCTGCTCTATCATTTCTGCCAGAGC
>JABXIP010000341.1 GCA_013373005.1 Cytophagia bacterium
CACGTTGCTTAGCTGCCAGCCATCGGCACCGGGCATGGGCTTAAAGCCTTTTTTCATCTGAAAACGCTCGCCTTCATCGTGACCCCACCAACCAGCAAAACGAGGTAAGTCATTGTCGTGAGCGAATCGTTCATGCACGAAAATGCCACTCACATTTCCCGGTCCGGAGTTAAGGTATTTATAGGAACACCAGGTTGCGAAATCAACATCCCAATCGTGCAAATGCAGAGGTACGTTTCCGGCAGCATGAGCCAGGTCAAAACCCACTATCGCGCCTGCCTCATGTCCGGCTTTGGTAATGGTAGCCATGTCAAATAATTGGCCTGTGTAGTATTGCAGTCCTCCGAAAAGCACTAGGGTTAATTCTTGGCTGTGTTCTTTTATGGCCGAAAGAATATCTTCGGTTCTCAGGGTGTTTTCGCCATCTCTAGGCTTCAATTCAATCAATGCATCATCAGGATCCAGACCATGAAACTTGATCTGACTTTCGAACATATATTGGTCGGAAGGAAATGCTCCAGCCTCACAAATGACCTTGAATCGCTCCTTGGTTGGTCTGTAAAAGGAGACCATGAGTAAGTGAAGATTGACTGAAAGGTTGTTCATGGAAACCACCTCAAGAGGTTTGGAACCAACAATTTTGGCCAGAGCATCTTTGCTTGCTTCGTGAAATTTCAGCCAGGGTCTTTCTTTTGGCACGAAGTGGCCTTCAACGCCATAGGTTTCCCATTTCTTCATTTCCTCCTCAACGAAACTTCTTGTTCGTTTCGGTTGAAGCCCAAGGGAGTTTCCGGTAAAGTAGTAGGCATCATTACCATTGATTTGTGGGAAGTGAAATTCTGATCTCCATTTTCTCAGTGGGTCTTCCTGATCAGCTTTTTGTGCAAAGGTGAGTGAGTTTTCGTATGTCATCCGAATAGTTTCAGTTGATTAAACCCGGGAATAGAATGTTCATGTTTCAGTAGCCATTCTTTTCTGTGCAGGCCTCCCGCGTAGCCTGTTAAACTGCCATCTGTTCCTATAATTCTATGGCATGGAATTATAATGGCGATTGGGTTTTTGCCATTGGCAGTACCCACCGCTCTAATTTTCTTCAAGTCTCCCAGCTTAATTGCCTGTTTGGCATAAGTTGAAGTTTTGCCGAATGGAATTTCCATCAATTCATCCCAAACCTCTTTTTGGAATTCAGTACCATCAGGAGCCAGAGGGAGGTCAAATTCTTTTCGCTTTCCTTCGAAATACTCCTTCAGCTGAAACTTACAGTTGCGAACTACAATGGGCACCGCACCGTCTGTCGAGCGCTCTTCCTCATCGTCAACGAATGAAACCAGCTTAACAGCCTCTTCATCGCCTATAATTTTGAGCTTGCCAATGGGAGTGTCTAGAAAGGAGATGGCGGTGTTTTTCATTACTCGAATAATTTACGGTCCAGATTAAGCCATTCCAATGTTGCATTGCAGAAGATGTCTTCAACCACCTCTGATGCTAACCCCATTTCCTCGATGTATGCGCCAATTTCCAAATCGCCCAGTGGGAAGGGATAATCGGAACCTAACGTAATTCTTTTCGAGCCTTGGAGCTTTAAAACATATTCCAGAAGAGCTGGGTCATGAGTGATAGAATCGACCCAAAACTTACCCAAGTAATCACGTGGGTTGATGGGGTTATCAATGGCTACCAAGTCAGGTCGGCAATTAAAGCCATGTTCAATCCTACCTAATGTAGGCAGAAACGATCCGCCTGCATGTGAGAAGTTGATGCGCAGGTTTGGAAGTCGCTCCATTACACCTCCGAATATTAGTGAACAGGCAGCTCTGGAGGTTTCTGCCGGCATACCAACCAGCCATGGAAGCCAGTAGCGCTCAATACTGTTGAAGCCCATCATATTCCAAGGGTGGATCATGATGGCCATTCCTAGCTCTTCACAGGCTTGAAAAATAGGGAAGAAGCGAGGAGAGTTTAGGTTTTTGTCATTGATATTCGAGCCGATTTGAATGCCGGGCAGGTTCAGTTCTTCCTTGCATCTTTTGAGCTCCTGAATGGCCAAATCTTCATCTTGCATAGGCAATGTGGCCAGCCCTATGTAGTTTTTAGGATACTTATGACAAATCTCCGCAATGTGGTCATTCAAAAACCTTGACACCTCCAAAGCATCATCTGGCTTGG
Source organism: Cytophagia bacterium (assembly GCA_013373005.1). GTDB lineage: Bacteria > Bacteroidota > Bacteroidia > Cytophagales > Cyclobacteriaceae > Roseivirga. The sequence goes on from JABXIP010000341.1 coordinate 2,167, forward strand.
CATCATAGGAGAACATTACCGGGATGGTTGAAATTACCTGAACCTGCGTGCCATGATTGACATATTCTTCCTTGCGTATTTCCGGATCCCAACAATTGGCCTGAATTTCCCTAAAGAATTTTGCTCCCTTCATCATCATAGCAGCCCCCTCTTTGTGGTGATGCAAATGAATGAAATCACCATACCCGAACTTATCTGTCCACTTAGGCAGATGCTCTGGAATGATGTGGGTATGCATATCGATTTTCAATCTAGTCATTAGTCAATGGTCATTAGGCTAGCTGTGATTTGGTGACTTTCCAATTGTCTTGATGTATGCATTTAAAGAAATGTGAACTTCTTCAAGTTCACTCATTAAGTGTTCTAACTTTTCTGATGAAATGATATTTCTTCGATGACACTTACTAAGCCAATTCTTGGTTTCGAGTAAAGAGCCTCTGGAGTAGAAGCAAAACTGCCTGTTCTCCTTATAAAAATACCTTCCAAAACCTTCGGCAATATTCGCACTGATTGAATCAGCACTTCTAACTAATTGTTTTCCCAAAGTGTCTTTTTCAAAATAATTCATGTCAGCCACCAAATCCCAAACTGCATCAGATAACTCATCTGCTCGATTATAAACTCTTAATTCTTCCAATTTCATAAAGTGCTGTTTATTTCCTAAAATTTAATTCGATCGTACTTCAATTAACCATTGACATTTGACCAATGACTTCTGACCAATGTCCAATATCTACCCTACAAACCTTGGATCCGTTTCCATTACATGGCCACAGTTTTTACAGGTGCGGAGTTCTTCAGAGGCATAAAACTCCTTGAATCTTGGGAGAAAGTCTTTTTCAATATTAGTGAGAGGGAAATAGGTCTCGTGCAATTTATGGTTGCACTTGTCGCAGAACCAGAGCAGGCCATCTGTAAACTCTGAGCCTCTTACTCTTTCAATCACTAAGCCGATAGAGCCTTCAGAACGAGATGGAGAGTGTGGCACTTTTGGCGGATGCAGATACATGTCACCCGGGCCTAAGGGAATGTCAACGGCCTTACCATCTTCCTGAATGCGAACATTGATATGGCCTTCCAGTTGATAAAAGAGCTCTTCAGTTTCGTTGTAATGATAATCCTTACGGGCATTGGGTCCCGCTACAATCATTACAATATAGTCAGTGCCTTCAGGGTAAAGATTTTTGTTGCCTACAGGCGGCTTTAGCAGGTCTCTGTTTTCTTCAATCCACTGGGTAAGGTTGAATGGTTTTCTGATTGACATGTTCTCTCCATTTGATGTGCCCGAATTTACCCAAAAATCGGCTGATGCCTAAATTCGATTTTCATAACTTTGACTAAACTCCTTGACTATGGATTTAAACTTAAAAGGAAAATCGGCATTGGTTTGCGGAAGCACCCAGGGAATTGGTAAGGCCATTGCCGAAGAATTAGCTAACCTTGGCTGTAGCGTAACCCTTTGCGCCAGAAATGAATCGAAAATGGAGGAGGTGAAAGGCTCTCTATTCCATGGCTCAGGTCAAAACCATCAGCTTTTGGTAGCTGACTTTGCCAAGCCTGCTGAACTGAAATCGACTATTGAAGAACACCTACAACAAGGAAATCAATATCACATCCTGATCAATAATACGGGAGGCCCTCCCGGTGGTCAGGCCATAGATGCCGATCTGGAAGCTTTCAGGATTGCCTTCAATCAACACCTGATTTGTAATCAAATTTTGGCTCAAGCTTGTGTTCCAGCCATGAAAGAAGCGGGCTATGGAAGAATTATCAATGTAATTTCTACTTCTGTTAAAATGCCCATTCAGGGTTTAGGGGTTTCTAATACCATTCGCGGGGCCGTAGCCAATTGGTCGAAGACACTGGCGAATGAGCTGGGGCAGTTTGGAATTACCGTGAACAATGTATTGCCGGGTGCTACATCTACGCAGCGACTTTCTTCAATTATTGAGAATAAGGCTACCAAAACAGGTAAGTCTGTAGAAGAAGTGGAAACTGAAATGAAGTCAGAGATTCCCGCCAGACGCTTTGCTAGTGCCGATGAAGTGGCAGCAGCAGCGGCATTTTTAGCTTCTCCAGCAGCGGGATATATCAATGGAATCAATGTGCCGGTAGATGGTGGTAGAACGGGGTGCTTATAAAAATGGAAAGGATACTCAATTATATTGGAGGTGAATTAGTTGAGCCTCAGACGAACCAATATCTTGACAATTTTGAGCCTGCCACTGGCGAGATGTATGGAGAAATTCCTGATTCTGATGGTGCGGATGTAGAGTTGGCAGTAAGGTACGCTGAAGAAGCATTTCCTGTCTGGTCAAAAACTCCAAGAGCTGAGCGTTCCAGAATCATGCTCAAAATCGCTGAGTTGATAGATCAGAACCTGGAAAAACTGGCTATGGCTGAGGCCAAGGATAATGGTAAGCCGGTCAAGCTGGCTAGATCCGTTGATATTCCCAGAGCAGCAGCTAATATGAGATTCTTCGCTACGGCTATCCTACATGAATCTACCGATGCCCATCAGACCGATGGCGATGCTCTTAACATGACCCTGAAATCACCAATAGGAGTTGTTGGCTGTATTTCTCCCTGGAATTTACCGCTGTATCTTTTTACCTGGAAGATTGCTCCTGCACTAGCTGCCGGAAATACTGTGGTGGCTAAGCCTTCTGAGATTACACCTATGACAGCTTTCTTGTTCTCCAAACTTTGTATTGAAGCCGGATTGCCGAAAGGTGTCTTGAATATTGTGCATGGTTTAGGCCCTAAAGTCGGTCAGGCTATAGTGGAACATCCTAACACTAAGGCTATTTCATTTACTGGTGGAACAAAAACCGGAAAGCAGATTGCAGCAACCGCAGCACCTATGTTTAAGAAGCTATCACTTGAACTAGGCGGTAAAAACCCAAACATCATTTTTGCCGACTGTGATTTTGAGAAAGCACTGAAGACTTCTCTGCTTTCTAGTTTCTCTAATCAAGGCCAAATTTGCCTTTGTGGCTCAAGAATTTTTGTTGAGCGATCTATTTACAACAAGTTCCGAGATGCCTTTGTAGACAAGGCTTCTAAGTTGAAGGTGGGGTCGCCTTACAATGAAGAAAG
>JABXIP010000409.1 GCA_013373005.1 Cytophagia bacterium
ATCAACCTCTATTTAGTACCAACTCCCATTGGCAATCTGGATGATATCACGCTCAGAGCCATAAAGATTTTGAACGAGGTAGACGTTATTCTGGCTGAAGACACTAGAACCTCCGGCAAGCTCCTGAAGCATCATAACATCAGCAAACCACTACAGAGTTACCATATCTTCAATGAACATCAGGCGGCCGCCAAATTGGTTGAGCGCATGAATGCGGGAGAAACCTTTGCCCTGATTTCAGATGCAGGAACACCTTCTATCTCAGATCCCGGTTTTTTACTGGTAAGAGAAACCATAGCTGCGGGTCTGGAAGTGAACTGCCTTCCTGGAGCCACGGCTTTTGTTCCGGCATTGGTGAACTCTGGATTGCCATCGGACAAGTTCGTTTTCGAAGGCTTTCTTCCACACAAAAAAGGTCGCCAAACACGACTGAAAAAGCTAGCTGAAGAAGAAAGAACCATCATTCTTTATGAATCGCCTCATAGGCTCATTAAATCGCTTGAGCAATTGAAAGAATTCTTAGGCGACCGCCAAGCTTCAGTATCTCGCGAAATCTCCAAAATGTTTGAAGAAACAGTACGAGGCACCTTTTCTGAGCTTATAGAGCACTTCAACAAAAATGGCGTAAAAGGAGAGTTTGTAGTGGTGATTGGAGGGAACTCTTAGTTGCAAAATGAACTACCCATTTTATATTCTTTTTTCCCTATTAACTCAATAAAAGGGTCTTGATAATCAGATAGAGCTGGAGGGCTAAAAAGAAACCTTTTCAAGTTCTGCCCAGAAAACACGAGCTGATTTGCCCCTTTATAAAACTCATTTTTTGGAACAAAGTGCCAGGTTTTAAGCATCATATATATTTGAGAAATGCTTTTGTTTTTCGGAGCTAACTCACGGTCTATACAGCCATCAAATTCTCTATATAATAGTCGACTTCCCTCCGGAAATTCATACCCGGTATATTTGACCCTCATATTGGTTTCTTCCCAGGGCTCGTAGTAGATCGTATCTTTAACAGGTTGGTTGAAGTAAATAGCAATGTCCTCCAATTCAATCGAGTATGATTGATGCTCATATGTCATAGGAGGAAAATTAATTACCTCAGCATTTAAGGCATACCCTGTAATGCCCTCAGACTCTACCACAACCCAAAAAGTAGGCAAATGATAATATCCATCTATCTCTCCAATGAAAATACTCACTTCTTTATCTCTGAACTCACCCAATCTATCCACTTCTGTACCATAAGGAAGTTTGAGCAGTTCTTCACTTTCTAAATCAGGTTCAGCAAAAATGGAAGTGGAATCCGGATTCCAGGTAAAATACCTTTCAAATTTTTCTAAGCTTGATTCCTGGCCATTGAGCAAACTGCTCACTACCAGCAAGGTAAGTCCAATGATCATTCTGGCTTTCATATGTGTGTATTTAATTCGATTTCAACTGTTTTTCATAAAGCTTATTAATCTTCTCTTTCGCTCTGAGTAGCCTCATTTTTGCGGCACTTTCTGAGATATTCATTGAAGCGGTAATGGCATCGAGGCTTTGCTTCTCCTTGTACTTAAGTAGCAACAATAACTTTTCCTCGGGAGTGATTTGCTCAAGTAGAAGTTCCAATGCCACCAACAGAGATTCCTTATCTACCTCATCGGCTTCAATCACATCTTCCAATTCCGAAGAGAGCTTGTCTGAAATCACCTGATGAGTGCTTTTCTTTTTCTTTCTCAGGTAGTCGATACAGGTATGATAAACGATGGTGTAAAGCCAGGTTTTAAACTTGGCTTCAGCCCTAAAGCCATTCAACTGCATAAAGACCTTGATGAATACCTCTTGTGTCAGATCTTCAGCTTCTTCATCACTTTTCACATAGCCCTTGCACTTCCTTTTCACATAGTCTTGATGCCTGTCGGCCAACAAGGAAAAATAGCGCTGAGGTCCTCCATTTTGAAGAAATTGAACCAATTCTTCATCGGTGAGTTGCGGCTTAATATTTCCCTTGAATATTTTCTCTGAAGACATGTGACTTTGTGATTTGAGCGCGTCTAATCATCACTAAAGTATAAAGAAGATGCTGCTTTCAGAAAAAGCATTGCTAGATATTAACATTCTTCCCCAGCCGAATGACGTCACATGTGGGCCAACCAGCTTACATGCTGTATACCAATATTATGACGACAATATTCAGCTGGGTGATGTAATTAAACAAGTCAAGCAATTGAAATCTGGCGGAACCTTAGCGGTAAACCTGGGAAATCATGCCCTCAAAAGAGGCTATGAGGCAACCATTTACACCTATAACCTCCAGGTTTTCGATCCTTCATGGTTTGCGAATGATGAGGTAGATCTAATTAATAAACTGGCCATGCAGTGCCATTATAAGCCGCAGAGAAAAATAAGGTTTGCCTCAACAGCTTACCAGAAATTTCTGCGTTTGGGCGGACAAATCAAGTTTCAAGACCTTACTCCGGATTTGATCAAGTCTATCCTTTTTCAAAATCAACCCATTCTTACTGGCCTGAGTGCAACTTATTTGTACCAAAGCCCCAG
>JABXIP010000328.1 GCA_013373005.1 Cytophagia bacterium
GTCTGGAGTTCTGTTGATACCAACCACTGCAAGCGTTCTTCCTTGAACGTTGTAGGTTAAGCTGGCCTCCCAGAATTTCTCATAGTCTGTATAATTCAAACCTGCGTTGATGATATGTGGAGGCTGACCAACAAAGCTTCTTGTGGAGCTGAAGTTCTCACCAGTTCTCAATCCGTTTTCTCTACCAAGAGCCTCATTAGCATCGATGTCTACTTTGGCATCGGTAATGGTTACGTTAGAGATGAAAGACAAATTCTCAAGAGCTGGGGTAATAAAGTTCAAGCTCTTTCTCAATTCAAATTCAAAGCCTGCAATAGTAGCATCACCTACGTTGTTTGGTTGCAAGTCGTTTGGAGCCTGAGACTGTCTAACCATTTCAATTGGGTTAGAGAAAGTCTTGTAGAAACCACCGATTGAGATGGTCTCGCCTCTGCCAAAGAAGTACTCATATCTCAGGTCGAAGTTGTTTACATTCGTTTCAACCAGGTCGATGTTACCAATAAAAGTTCTTCCGGTTAAAACGTCCTGAATCTCCGCAGTTGACTTCTCTTTGAAAGAAGGTCTGGCTATAGTTTGTGAGTAGGAAGCTCTGATATTAGCGTTTTCAACCACATTGTAAATTAGGTTTACAGATGGGAAGAAATTGAATGAGCTCATTACGTTGTCATCGTTGTAAACGATACCGGTTGGGTCGTTAGGGTTAGCACCAGCCTGGTTCACACCTGTATACCACTGATCGTACTGCTCAACTCTTACTCCCACAATACTTTTAAGTTTTTCAGAAAGAGCAAGCTCTCCCATAATATAACCACCGATGATGTTGATTCTGCCTTCGTATGAGTTAGAAAGGTTGAAGTTGTTTTCCATGTAAACACCAGTTCCTCTGGAAGGAGTCCAGATGTTTTCTTCAGCGAACAATCTATCAGCATCACCATTAAGGTTTAGGTTGTTTTGGTTACCTCTAATACCTACGCCAAAGCTTTGAATTTCATAATCTCTTGTTTTGTAGATATTGCTGGCACCAACCTTAAGCTTAGACTCTCTACCACCCAAGCTAAAGTTCTGATTAAAGTCTACTTTGGCTACGTAGTTAGTTTCATTCAAGAGTCTCCAGATTCTATTGGCTTCACCACCTTCTTGAGCGTTGATGGTTATGTTCCCGGCATCATCAGTAAAAGGAGTAATTCTAACGTCCTTGTCATTGATAGTTGCGAATGTTGGAGAAACTTTCCACTCGATTGAGCTTTCGTTACCATTGAAGTAGTGCTCACCGGCAACCAATACATTGGTCAAAAATCTTTCAGTATACTCAAGGTTGTCAACATATGAGGTGTTGAAGTTATTGTTAGATCTAACTCTTGTTCTGTAAGCAGCTCTTGAAGTACCATTCTGAATGTGCATGGCTTGCACTCTGTATTTGTTTTTATCAGACTTAAGTGAAATACCTGCAAGTCCACTTAATTGAACATCGTTTACACCTAATGGACCGGTAAATCTGGTGTCTGCAACCAATTCATATTGGCTATTGTTGGCTGGCTTCACGTAGGCAGCATCAACAGCATTTTCGTAGAAAGTGGTAGTGTTGCTGTAGTTTATAGCTCCAATGTAACCCAGTTTAAGTCCTTTAAAGTCTACCTGATTACCTGTAGAAATGCTCAAACCAACGTTTGGTTTACTGTTTGCTGTTTTAGCAGCCATATTAGGGTTGAAAGACCTGGTAATGGTTTCAATTTCCGGGTCTCCGGTAATTGGCAAGGCAATGTCTCCATTTCTTCCATCGAATGGCAAATCTCTTGTTCCATCGTCAAAGCCTAAGAAATCGGTTCCACCTGTATTGTAGGTGAGGTAATCGTTTCTAAAGTGCATGCTAGGATTATACTCTGTGCTGAATGAGATTGAAGTAGTTTTCTCATCAGGAAAGTCTTTGGTTTCAATGTTTACAGTTCCACCTACAAAATCAGCACTTAGGTCTGGGGTGAATGTTTTGTAAACAACCAGGTTATCGATCAGATTGGTTGGGAAAATATCGATCTGAATTGCATTTCTGTCTGGGTCAAGACCCGGTACTTCCATTCCATTAAGAATGGTTTTGGTGTATCTGTCTCCAAGACCACGAACAAATACGTACTGTCCGCCTTGAATTGAAACACCAGGAACTCTTTTAATAGCACCGGCAACATCACTGTCTCCTGATCTCTTGATTTGTTGAGAAGAGATACCATCAATTAGATTAGATGACTTTTTCTTCACAGTTAGAAGCGCAATGTCTGTGGTTTTAATGGCTTCAGCAGTTACTACTACCTCACCAATTTCTGACACAGCTTCTTCCATCCAGATAGCTTCAATCACAGTGTTTTCTCCGGCCTTCACTACCACTTCACTGATAGTAACAGAATTGTAGCCAACGAAAGTAGCTTGAATGGTGTAAGTACCTGGAGCAGCTTCAATTTCGAACTTACCATCAAAGTCCGACACAGCACCAGCTCCTGTACTAGGAATAACCACCTGAACACCCCACATACCTTCACCAGTGGCACGTTCAAAAGCGGTTCCTCTAATCTTACCGTTCTGCGCACTCAGCGAGAATGCACCAAGGGTAAAGATGAGCGTTAAAACAAATTTTAGGTTTTTCATTATGATTTGTAATTAATATGTAGTCTCTAAAGAAATTGCTCGTGAGCAGGGCCCACGAGCAATTTTATCTTGTCTATTTAAGTCTTATTGGAAATCAGCACCTGCGAACAAACCAAGTGCAGAAGTGTAAGACCAGCCAAGGCCGGAAATATCAGCTCCTTTTGTTTTTGTTGCAGTAGTAACCAAAGAGTTACTAGCAGGGAATTTCACAGTTTCGTTATTAGTGATTTGGCTGGCTTTAGCAGTAACTAAAGAACCGTCCAATTTATCGTTCAAGATTTTGTTGATATCGGTGAAAGTGGTTGCACCAGACACATCAACTTGGTTGAATTCGTTACCAGAGAAGCTGATGATATCATTAGCATAGTTGTCAGAGTTGGTTGGGTCATCACTAAGAGATCCACCAGCACCGTCATCAGATCCGTCAGCATCAAGCTCTAGGTCTAAACCAGCTTTGAAACCGAAGAAGTAGATGTCTTGCATATCGTACTGAGCGCCATCTCTAAGGTCAGCGAAGTCAGAAGCATTTCTACCCCAAGCAGTACCACCTTTGAATTTACCGATCTCAGGATCACCAGCATCAGTTCCTTCAGGACCATCAAGCTCGAAAGCGTGATCTGAATCCCAGCCAGCGCCAGCTTCCTGACCGATGTATACAATGTTAGTAGCAGTACCAGACCAACCTTGGTCAGTATCGAATCCGTCATCATCAGGGTTCAATACAATGAAGTTTGAGATGTTAACAGTACCACCGAAGATTTCAACTCCATCATCTGCAGAGTTGATAGACTCAACATTGCTGATAGTGGTTTCAGAACCGACACCACCAAGAGTCAAACCTTGAAGCTCGTTACCTGGGCCTAATTCCTGACCAGTAAATCTGATAGATACATAAGTTAATGAACCTGAATTGTCATCAGCTACAGTACCACCGTACAAACCTTCAGTTACGGAAGAAGGAATACCTTCAATTTGCTTTTCAGCAGCACTAGCAACAATAGGAGCTTTACCTAGAATCAAAACACCACCCCAGTATCCAAGGTCGGTAGAAAGGTCTAGAGTTGAGTTGAACTCACCAACGTTAATGTTATCGTAGATTGTAGTGAATACGATTGGATCAGACTCAGTACCGTCTGCCATGATTTTACCACCTCTTGCAACAAGAAGTACTGAAGCAGCAGCACCAGTACCGTCAGTACCTTTTACAATAGTACCTGGCTCGATAGTTAAAGTAGCATTATTACCAACAATCACTCTACCGTTAAGGATCCAAGCTTTGTCAGCAGTCATTGTGAAATCTTTGTTGATGATACCTGCAATCATGTTTTGCTTGAACTCAACATCAGCACCACCAATTTCTTTGATTTCAGTTGCTTCAGTTACTGTGAAAGTAGCAGTAGCATCAAGCACAGTTACAACAGCAGTAGCATCATCAGTTTGTCCTTCACCGTCAGTTACTGTTAAAGTAACAGACTTAGGGCCAATAGCAGCACCAGTCAGTTCTACAACAACGTCACCAGAAGTGGCGTCTGCAGCAGGCTCACTAGTAATAGTTGCAGTACCTTCGTTAGCAGTTACAGCAGCAGAAGCGTAGCCGCCTGGAGTAGATACTGTGAAAGTCATGGTGGCAGTAGCACCTACCTGAATTTCCTGAGCAGCAGGAGCAGTTACTGAAGGAGCGTCAGAATTTTGAATGTCCAAAACAGCTGTAGCATCATCAGATTGACCTTCAGCGTCAGTTACTGTAAGAGTTACAGAACCAGCACCGGCAGTAGAACCAGCAACGAAAGAAACAGCGATAGTTCCTTCTGCGTCACCTGCAGTAAGATCGGTTGAAATAGTAGCAGTACCTCCAGTTGCAGTAACTGCGCTTGAAGCGAAGCCACCCGGAATGGTAACTGTAAATGAAACAGTGGCAGTAGCACCAACGCCAACATTAGCTGAAGCAGGAGCAGATACTGAAGGAGCCGGAGCCGGATCATCTTCAGAACATGCAGCAACAACCAAAATTAGAGCGGCCGCTACAAATAGGTTGATTAAACGTTTAACAGAGTTTTTCATGTTTTCGATTAGGTTTAAATTCGAACACAAAAAAACTCTATCGCTTTCAGAAAGCGTTTACGCCTTTGTTAAGAATAGTTGTCATTCCGTTTATTAAAAAGTTAATTGTATTAACGGAATGTTAACTCAGATTTTAATGGTTGATAGGGATCTTTTTAAGCAGCTTTTCGATGATCTGCTCGGTAGTGATGCCATCGGCTTCAGCCTCATAATTAAGGATGATTCTGTGGTTTAGCACATCGCTGGCAATTTCTTTGATGTCTTCCGGCAATACATAGTCTCTCTGATTAAAGAAAGCAATGGCCTTAGCCGCAAGGTTTAGGTTAATACTCGCTCTTGGTGAAGCACCGAATTGCATGTAATAGGCTTCATCGCTTAAACCATACTCTTTAGGGCTACGAGTAGCAAATACTAATTCTATTATGTATTTCTCTAAAGACTCTGAAATGGTTACTTGGTTCACCTCTTCTCTGATAGAGAAAATATCTTCTTTAGTAAGTAGAGTTTCCAGATTAGGTTGGAAGTTCATGTTGGCCATTCTACGCATTACCTCCAACTCTTCATCTTTGGTAGGGTAATCGACCTTTACCTTAAGCATGAAACGGTCAATCTGTGCTTCAGGTAAGCTGTAGGTTCCTTCCTGATCGACAGGGTTCTGAGTAGCTAACACAAGGAAAGGTCGGTCGAGCTTGTAGCTGGTCTCGCCAATGGTTACGGTTTTCTCTTGCATGGCCTCAAGCAATGCAGACTGTACCTTCGCAGGAGCACGGTTCACTTCATCGGCCAATACTACATTGGCGAAGATAGGTCCCTTCTTTACTTCAAACTCAGCTTTCTTCTGATTATAGATCATGGTACCGATCAAATCGGCAGGCAAAAGGTCTGGTGTAAACTGAATTCTTTGGAAGTCCAGATGAAGCACATTGGCTAGGGTATTAACCGTAAGCGTCTTGGCAATACCGGGAACACCTTCCAGCAAAATGTGGCCATTGGTAAATAGTCCCACCATAAGACGGTTTACCATATACTCTTGTCCAACAACGATTTTACCAACTTCGGCCGCTACGCGGTTGATTTTATCCTGATGCTCTTTTTTAAGTTCCGCAGAAACTAACTCTTCCATGATCTAATGCTTAATGCGCGCTAAAATAAATAATTACCTCAAACCTCATACACAATACTTATGTGAGCGCATAAAGTTGCCAGTTTGGAGGTAAGAGAAAGGCAAATATGGTATAAAAGCATCACGGGTTCAGAACCGTTGATTGCATTTAACAAGAATTAACAGCAAAAAAAATTGAAAATATTTTCAGTTAAATGATTGAAATCTTTCTGTTGGCTCCACTTTAAGTGCAATGCTCGAAAATGCTAGCCTTTTGCTGTTCACATTTCCATTTTTGTTACGCACCTGTTCCATTATTTAAGCAGTCATTTTGAGAAAATATTGGAGATATCAATAATTGTATTATTCTAATGCAATTGTATTTAGATAGTCAATTGACTGGCAAGAAATAATACGAGATATTCAATCATAATTTGTTTTTGGGCAATAAAAAACAGATTTCACTAGAATGTCGATCACATCACCTAAACAGTCATATAGTAGGACTATTTTGCTACTTGTCATCATCTCGATGACCAGTGTGCCTAAGCTATATGCTCAGTGTACTAACCAATGTCCGGTGATAGCCAATGTCGAAATCAATAGCTGTGTTGGGGTAATTACCATCGGAGTTACTGGGGATGGGCCATTTACATACAGCTGGGAAGATAGTGGTGGAAACATTGTTGGTACCAGCTTTATTGTTCCTGGCTTAGCGGCAGATGATTATACCGTTACAGTTACAGACAAGGATGGAGATACCGTAACCGCTACTTATACGGTCACCAATCCTCCTAATCTTGTAGGAAGCGTGGTGGTGAATGATGTAACCTGTAGAGGCGATTCAGATGCGCAGGTAATAGTAACCATGGCCAATGGTAGCCCAGACTATGAATGGGAGCTTTTCAATGGAAGTATGAATTCCATTGGAACTGGCACTGCTCCACCGTTTTCGAATATTATTACTCTCAATGGTTTAGGAGTTGATAATTATACACTCTCAGTAACCGATGACAATGGTTGTACAGGCGATATCACCTTTTCAGTAATTGAGCCAGCTGATTTTCTAGGCTACTCTATTGGAGCTTCGTCAGATGCAACCTGTTTTAATTCTTCAGATGGAACATTAACCGCAACTGGAACAGGCGGGTGGGGAAATTATGTATACCAATGGGAAAGAGTTTCTGATGGAGCTGTGGTTGGAACTAGTTCAACAGTGACTGGCCTGCCTGCCGGAGATTACCGACTAGTAATTACTGATAGAAGCGGAACAGGCTGTACCATTACTACTCCGAATCAAACCATCGGTTCTCCTCCTGAAATTATTCCTTCAGCCAATATTGATGATGCCCTATGTAATGGAGATGCCAATGGCTCTATCGATTTAAGTGTTTCAGGTGGTGTAGCACCCTATAGCTATAGCTGGTCAAATGGAGCTACTACCCAAGATATTTCAGGACTTGCAGCCGGATCTTATACCGTAACAATTACCGATGCTGCAGGTTGTACTGATGTTAGTTCTTACAATGTAGGAGAACCATTGGTGTTAACCTTAAGTCCTAACGTAACTAATGTGGCGTGTTTTGGTGACGCCACAGGTATGATTGAGAGTAATGTCAGTGGAGGGACTGCTCCATATAATTATGTCTGGTCTAGCGGGGCTACCTCTGCTGATATCTCATCACTTTCTGCAGGGTCGTACAACCTAACCGTAACAGATGCCAATGGCTGTACTGTTACACAAAATGGAATTACTGTTTCCGAGCCTGCAATGGCTCTCTCAAAACTTAGTGAGGCAAAAGCAAATCCTTCTTGCGCTGGGGGTAATGATGGTTCGGTGACCATCAACATGCAGGGGGGAACTGCGCCTTACACTTATTCATGGTCTAATGGTGATAACACCGCAACGGCCACTGGACTTACTGCTGGAATGCATACCGTAACCGTGACCGATAACGCGGGGTGTACCTATAATGAAACCTTTACGCTTAATGATCCACCTTCAATTGCAGTAGGTTCTTCTTTAACAGAGCCAAGTTGTAATGGTAATGCCGATGGATCTATTACGGTTTCTGCTTCTAACGGTACTGCTCCTTATGTATATAACTGGAACACTGGAGATTCAGGGCCGACAATTACAGGCCTTGTGGCCGGAACCTATACCGTAACGGTTACAGACCAAAATGGAGCGGGTTGTACTGTTGTTGAGACCATTAATTTAGGTGAACCAGCTGTTTTGGATGACAATGCAACGGTCAACGATATTTCTTGTAATGGAGCCAATGACGGGAGCATCTTTTTAGCCGTAACCGGAGGAACAGGCCCATATACCTACAGCTGGAGCAACGGGGCAACTACCAACAATATTACCGGTCTATCTGCCGGCCCATATTCAGTTACTGTTCAGGATAGTGAGGGATGTACCATCGTTCGCAACTTCACCATTGTTGACCCGGCTCCAATTAGTCTTACTCATACCAAAGTAGATATTCTTTGCAAAGGAGCCTCAACTGGGGAAATTGATATTACCCCATCGGGTGGAACAGCTCCTTATACCTACTCATGGTCTAATGGAAGTACAGCTGAAGATTTGGCCAATGTGGTGGCCGGAACGTATACTGTCATTGTAGAGGATGATGAAGGTTGTTCAGTCAATTTAACGGTTACCATCACAGAACCGGCAACTGTAATGCTCTTGTCCGGTACTGAAACAGACGGTACTTGCGCAGGGTCTAACAATGGCTCCATAGACGTAACAGTTACGGGAGGTTCTGCGCCCTATACTTATCTATGGAATACGGGAGCTACTTCAGAAGATGTATCCGGCTTGGCTCCTGGTAACTACTCTGTTTCTGTAACAGATGCCGGAGGCTGTATCAAGTCCATTGGGTTTACTATTTCAGAACCTTCTCCAATTTCCATTTCAGAAACCATTGATGATATCAGTTGTAATGGCGTTGTAGATGGTGCCATTAGTCTCTCGGTGGGTGGTGGAACCGGCCCCTACACCTATTCATGGGCAGACGATATTAGTGTGACTACAAAAGATAGAACAGGACTTGGTCCAGGAAACTATACTGTTACGGTAGAAGATTCCAATGGCTGTTTGAGTGTTGAATCATTCAATGTTGCAGAACCGGCCATCCTGTCTTCAACGGCAACACAGCTGAATGTAAGTTGTTTTGGTGAAAGTACGGGGGCGATTGATCTTTCGGTAAGCGGAGGAACGACCCCGTACACCTTTTTATGGTCTAATGGTGCACTTACAGAAGACCTTACTAATATTCCTGCTGGTAATTATTCAGTGACTATTACAGATGCCAGCGGCTGTACAGATAATCAGGCATTCACCATAACGGAACCGGTCAGTGCTTTGGCAGTGGCCAGCTCGGTAAGTCAGATTACCTGTAATGGTGCAGCCGATGGAATCATTAACCTAACAGTTTCAGGAGGTTCAGCGCCATATTCATTCAATTGGTCGCACGGAAGTACCTCGGAAGATTTGAGCAACCTTTCTGCAGGAAGTTATACCGTCACCGTAACAGACAATAATGGCTGTACTTATGTAGAAAGCTTTACGATTACAGACCCGCCCGTACTCACTTTGTCGGGTGTGGCTACAGATATAGACTGTAATGGTGCTGCCAATGGTTCAATAGACCTTACCGTTGGCGGTGGGGAAGCACCATACACTTTTGCTTGGTCTAATGGGGAGACAACGGAGGATGTGTCTGGGCTTATTCCGGGCACATACTCTGTTAATGTTTCTGATGCCAGAGGCTGCTCTACCTCTACCAGCTTTGTGATTACCCAGCCAACAGCTTTAGCATTTGCTTATACATCTGATAATGTTTTATGCTTTGGAGAATCAAACGGAGCCATTGACATTACTATTTCAGGGGGTACCGCACCCTACACCTACAGCTGGTCTAATGGTGAAATTACCGAGGACATTAATTCACTCTCGGCTGGAGATTATACCGTGACAGTCACTGATTTGAATGGTTGTACTATTAATGAGACCATTTCCGTCACTGAACCCGTAGCCGCACTTTCAACGGCAACAACTGTCAATGACATCACCTGCTTTGGAGGAAGTGACGGAAATATTCTTCTGAACCCTTCCGGGGGAACTGCGCCATATACCTATGCTTGGAATAGTGGCCAAACTACCAAGGATGTTTTCGGACTAGCGGAGGGAACCTATCAGGTAACCATTACCGATGCTAATGGCTGCTTTATTCAAGAGAATTATACCATTGCTATGCCTACAGCCATGTTGGCTTCAGGTACTCAAACCAACATTCTTTGTAATGGAGATGCTACCGGAGCCATTGATATGACTGTTTCTGGAGGAACTTTACCCTACACTTATACCTGGAGTAACGGTGCCAGTACTGAGGACCTTAGCAACATTACAGCGGGCAATTACCAAGTAACCATCTCTGATGCATCAGGCTGTAGCTTAGTGAGAAGCTTTACCATCACCGAGCCGCTGGCGCTTAATGTGGCAGACAATATTCA
>JABXIP010000379.1 GCA_013373005.1 Cytophagia bacterium
ATAAATGAGCCCCCTCTGCTAAAAATAGATAGCATTTCAACCAGAAAAGCCAGCTGCCCTCAATTGGCAGATGGAGAGTTAGAGGCTTTTGTTAGCGGAGGAACACCTCCATACAATTACAGTTGGTCCATGAATGCCTCAACTGATGCCCTTGCAAGCGGTTTTCCTAAAGGTGATTATCAAGTGGTGGTAACCGATGCCAATGGATGTACTACCTCTGGTTCACAAATAGTAGAAGAAGCTACTCCGTTAATCAAGTTACCGAATGCTTTCAGTCCTAATGCCGACAACACCAATGATACTTTCAGACCGGCCAACTCATGCCCTGTAGAATATCAACTAACAGTTTACAGTAGATGGGGAAGTGTGATTTTTAATACTACCGATATTACCTTAGGCTGGGATGGTACCTTCGAAGGCAGCCCAGCCCCTCAGGGAAAATATTCGTACTTTGCCCGCTGGGTCATTGATGCTAATGGCACTGTAACAACAGAGGAAGTCCGTGGAGAATTTAAGCTCATCAGGTAAATCCAACAGCTAATTAATATGAACATTAGAAAAGGAATAAAATCAGACCTTCCACAAGTTCTTGAACTTATTCATGAACTAGCTATTTATGAAAAAGCCCCCGAGGAAGTTGAAATTACTCTAAGCCAGTTGGAAGAAGATGGGTTTGGTGAAAAACCGGTTTATGAATTTTTTGTGGCCGAAGATGAAAAGCAGATTGTGGGAATCGCGCTGTTCTACTACCGCTACTCAACCTGGAAGGGCAAAGCAGTTTACCTGGAAGACCTTGTCGTAAGAGAATCAGAAAGAGGCAAGGGCTATGGTCAACTTTTGCTAGATGCCATTATTCGCGAAGCAAAAAAGACCAACTCTAAACAGGTGCGCTGGCAGGTACTCGACTGGAATGAGCCTGCTATTAACTTCTACAAAAAGCTAGGTGCAGATCTTGACGGTGAGTGGATCAATTGTACACTCAACGCCAAACAAATAGAGGAATACTAAACCTTCTGCAATAAGGTTCTGAATGCCGCAAACTGATTAGGAAACCTCAAATGATGTTTCTGTTGAAGCTCTGGAGCAAATGCCGCCAGATACATATTGAGCTGATCCATGCTCTCGGCAAAATATTGCACACTGTAAGACGATGATTCCGGATCTTCCGTGTTCAGTACCTTGAAAAACCTGTGCTCAACGAACTGGTTGGTTTCCAAAACCTCTGGAATATGAGTCTCCTTCATCCACTCAACCCACTCAGTCTCCACTCTTTTATCAATAGCTACCGTAACGTTATATAGAATCATTCTTTCGTCTTTGACACAAAATTAAGGCTTATTTTTGAGGGAAACATTTCAACTCACCTTGAGATTTTAGATTATGCCTTTAAAGGTTGACAACTTAGCCTTTGTAAATACTAAAAATGCCTTTTACCTATTACTGGCAATGCACATTGCGGGTATTATTGGTTTGAGTATTGAATCGACAAGAGAGCTTTTTCAGAGTTTAACGCCCATTAATCTTTTGCTTACTGCGGCCATTGTGCTTCATTTCGAAGAAATCAAGTCTCCCAGATATTTCATATTCATTCTGAGCGTCATTGTCGTAGGTTTTTTGGTAGAAGTTGTCGGTGTGCAAACCGGATTCATATTTGGTGAGTACCAATATGGACCTACACTGGGCATCAAACTTTGGAATGTCCCATTAGCCATTGGATTGAATTGGGTGGTTATGATCTACTGTACAGGGCTATTCGCCAGAGGCGTAGCACATAGCAAATTGCCAACCATACTGCTTGGAGCTATTCTAATGACCGTTATTGATATTCTTATTGAGCCTGTGGCTATTAAGCTTGATTTTTGGACCTGGAGTTCAGAAGCTGTTCCTCTGAGAAATTACCTCGGCTGGTTTATTACCAGTCTAATCTTGCACCTTCTCTTTTATTATTTGATGCCAAAGTCAAACAATTCTCTGGCCCCTAGACTTTTATATATATTGATCGGCTTTTTTATTGCTTTAAATTTTATTTAAAACAATAAAAAACAATTCGCTGAACGGACTGTTTCAGATAGATAAAATGGAAGCGATCTTGTGGACATTGTTGGGATTTGGCTTAATGGAGTTATTCTCATGGGCTATTCATAAATACCTAATGCACGGCATTTTATGGAAAATTCATAAATCTCATCATACGCACACAAATGGTTTCTTTGAACTGAACGACTTGTTCACACTTATTTTCGGTGGTTCGGCCATTTTGCTGATTTTTCTTGGGATAGACACCCTCGATTATAGGTTTTGGATAGGTTGCGGAATTAGCCTTTATGGTATGTCTTACTTCATATTGCATGATGTAATGATTCATAAAAGACTAAGCTGGTTTAAAAAACCAAAGAGCAAATTCCTCAGGGCTATAACGGAAGCACATCGGGCGCATCACAAAACCCAAAAGGAGAATTCCGTGTCGTTTGGACTATTTGTTGTGCCAAGAAAGTTTTGGAAAGAAGAAGGATTAAAGAGGTAGAGGTTTGGCAAATTATTCAATTAAAGATTTAGAGCATTTATCAGGTATAAAAGCTCACACCCTTAGAATCTGGGAGCAGAGATATGGATTGATTAATCCTAAGAGAACGGGTACGAATATTCGTTACTATGATCAAGATGATTTAAAGCTTGTATTGAATGTATCTCTACTGAAAGACAATGGCTACAAAATTTCAAAAATAGCTGAGCTCAGCAAAACCGAACTTCAGGCAGAAGTTCTTAAGATATCAGACAAAACCACAAGTTTTGTGGATCAGATTTATGGCCTAACACTGGCCATGATAGATTTAGATGAGCAGCGTTTTGAAAAGATCATTTCTTCTAACACGCTGAAAATTGGTTTTGAGAGAACCATGCTCAACATTATATATCCCTTCCTCTCGAAAATTGGAATCATGTGGCTAACTGATGCCATTAATCCTGCTCAGGAGCATTTCATTTCCAATCTTATCAGACAGAAAGTAATAGTGGCTATCGATGGTCAATATGAGACTTTCGATGAAAAGGCCAGAAAATACATGCTATTCCTCCCAGAAGGCGAACTGCATGAGCTGGGTCTCTTGTTTGCCAGTTACCTCATTAAGGCAAAAGGCAATCAGGTGATTTACCTGGGACAGAACATGCCTTTAAATGACCTGTCAATGGTTTATAAAACCTATGAGCCAGACTTTCTACTTACAATTCTTACCAGTAGCACAAAAGGAGCCGATCCTAAATCATATTTACAGAGTCTTTCACAAAAATTTCCTCAGGCAGAAATTTTGGTCAGCGGAAGTAGAATTATTGGGGAAGACCTGAAACTCCCGGATAATGTTACCGAGATAGCCAACCCCAATCTACTATTGGAATTTATAAACGCCCATCAAAACCAACCTGTCACCAGGTAGCCTTACATAAGCGGTCAATCCGAAGTTCAACTAAATGCGTACATGCACAATCATGTGACGTACTTCTATTTCAAAATGTGGAACATTTTGTTAAACAAGTATGACATATATTAAACAATATGGTAATCCCTTACTCATTTGTTTAACCTTATTAAAAAAACTTTACACAAAAATTCATTGACTTTTGTTTAATGTTTTTTCATATTTGTTCAACACTTAAGCAAAGACTATGACCGCTTTAGAATACAGTTACACAATTACGCAAATGACTAAGTCTTTAAAGCCATTTGCCTTAAAGTTGACCAAGGACACTGAAGATGCTAATGATTTGCTTCAGGAAACGCTAATGAAGGCGTACCGAAACAGAGAGAAATTCTCTGAGGGAACGAATTTAAAAGCCTGGTTATACACCATCATGAAAAACACTTTCATCACCAATTACCAAAAAATGGTGAGAAGAGGGACATTCATTGATACTACCGATAATTTACATTTCATCAATTCGAGTAAGGTAAATATTGAGAATGGTGCTTATGGTAACTTTGCCATGAAAGACATCAACGTGGCCATTGAGTCTCTGGATGATGTTTACAAAACGCCTTTCATGATGTATTTCAGAGGTTTCAAATACCATGAAATAGCCGATAGATTGGAAATTCCTATCGGAACCGTGAAGAATAGAATTCACATTGCCCGTAAACAACTCAAAGAAAAACTGAGAACATACAGAAGCTAGTGCTAGTTTAGCTTAGATGAATAAGAAAAAGGCACTAGTTATTGGTTCCGGTTTCGCTGGTCTCTCTGCAGCGATTAATTTGGCCGACAAAGGCTTTGATGTCTCTATTCTTGAAAAAAATAACTCCATTGGAGGAAGAGCCCGACAGTTCACTGAATCGGGCTTTACTTTTGATATGGGCCCTAGCTGGTATTGGATGCCAGATGTTTTCGAAAGTTTCTTCAACCGCTTCGGCAAATCAGTATCAGACTACTACGAGCTTATTCGCCTTGACCCATCTTATCAGGTGGTTTATGAAAATGGTGAGGCTATGCCCATACCTGCTAATATGGAAGAGCTCAGAAATCTATTCGACTCGATTGAACCAGGAGCAGGGCATCAGTTAGATAAATTTCTACAACAAGCAGCTTACAAATACGAAGTAGGGATTAACCAATTGGTTTATAAACCTGGTAGGTCACTCATGGAATTTGCCGATCCAAAGCTGCTAATAGATGTAGTAAGGATGGACGTCTTTCAGTCGATGGCCAAGCATGTTCGAAAATATTTTCAACATCCCAGACTTATCCAGCTAATGGAGTTTCCTGTGCTTTTTTTGGGAGCACTGCCAGAAAATACACCCGCACTTTATAGCCTCATGAATTATGCCGACATGGCTTTGGGCACATGGTATCCTAAGGGCGGTATGTTCAAAATAGTGGAAGCTATGGCTTCTTTAGCCCAAGAGCTGGGAGTCAATATTCTTGTGGATCACGAAGTAAAAGCCATAAAGACCTCAGGAAATAAGGTGAAGCTGGTAGAAACAAGTCAGGGTGATTTTGAAACGGATGTTGTAGTTGCTGGAGCAGACTATCACCATGTGGAAAGCAAGCTTCTGGATTCTAAAGACAGGAACTACTCAGAGAAATATTGGGACTCAAGGGTTCTGGCACCATCATCTCTCCTGTATTATGTAGGACTG
>JABXIP010000375.1 GCA_013373005.1 Cytophagia bacterium
AGAATGGCAGCCCATCTTAACCATAAATTATCTGTATGCTTGCTGATGTTGTCTAACACTTGCAGCGTGTGATAGAAATTGTCCTTATGTGATTTATCCTCAATGGTTTGAACACCGTGCAACTCAACCATTTCAGGAAAAATCTCTTTCAAAAGCCCACAATGATATAGCAATTTGAAGCCATAAGAAGGCTCATCTGACAGGATGATCTTATTAAGCTCAACAATGATACGCTCGGCAGAAACAATAGAGATTCTATCCTTCATCCCCTGAATACCTTCAAAGGCATCACCATCAATATCGAACTTAAGCTGTGCTGCAAAGCGAATAGCTCGCATCATTCGTAGTGGATCGTCTGAGAAAGTGGCTTCAGGAGCCAAAGGCGTTTTTATCAGCTTATCCTTTAGGTCTTCCAAGCCGTTAAAGGGGTCAACCAATTCTCCGAACCGATCTTTATTCAGGCAAACGGCAAAAGCATTGATGGTGAAATCTCTTCTATTCTGATCGTCTTGCAGGCTACCGTTTTCAACAATCGGCTTCCGCGAATTTCTTTGGTAAGATTCCTTTCGGGCACCTACAAACTCCAGTTCAAGATCGTCTTGCTTAATGCTTGCTGTACCGAAATTCTTAAAAACATTGAAAGGAAGGTTTCCTCCCAATTCTTTATGAACGGCCTGAGCCAGCTCAACTCCACTACCTACGCAAACAAAGTCTATGTCTTTGCTTTCTCTCTTCAACAAAATATCTCGAACGAAGCCACCTACCACATAGGTTTCAAGACCTAGCTCATCGGCCACCTTTCCTACTTTGCGAAAGATAGGATCACTTAAATGTTGAGATAAATTCATGCAATAATCTGCCAAAAGGCTGCAAAGTTAGGGCTTTATTCAGGCCTATTCAAAAAGATATTTAAGGCATCTCCAGAAAGAATAAGATTGTCGGGCGTGTTTAAGAGTAAAAGTCTTACCTTTGTATCCCATAAGTTCATTTCTGTTTATCCAAACTTATGGCATCAGCTAAATACATTTTCGTTACCGGTGGGGTAACATCTTCTTTAGGAAAAGGTATCATTGCGTCTTCTCTTGGCAACTTATTGCAAGCCAGAGGTTACCGCGTTACCATTCAAAAATTCGACCCATACATTAATGTCGATCCAGGAACGCTCAACCCTTATGAACATGGCGAGTGTTTTGTGACCGATGATGGTGCCGAAACCGACCTTGATCTTGGTCACTATGAAAGATTCCTCAACATAAAAACATCGCAGGCCAACAACGTTACTACAGGCCGAATTTATTACGATGTAATTACCAAAGAAAGACGCGGAGACTATTTGGGAAAAACCGTTCAGGTTATCCCTCATATCACCGATGAAATCAAACGTAATTTCTTCAAGCTTGGAGAAACAGGAGACTACGATATAGTAATCACCGAAATTGGTGGTTGTGTTGGCGATATTGAATCATTACCATTTATTGAGGCGGTTCGTCAGGCTCGTTGGAATGTTGGCGAATCTAACTGCATGGTCATTCACCTGACTTTGATCCCTTATCTAAGCGCAGCCAAAGAGTTGAAAACCAAACCAACTCAGCACTCAGTTAAGCAATTATTGGAAGCAGGTATTCAGCCCGACATCCTGGTATGCAGATCTGAAAAACCTCTACCAAACGACATTAGAAAAAAATTGGCATTGTTCTGCAATGTTCAGCTTAACTCAGTAATTGAGGCGCTAGATGCAGAAACCATCTATGATGTACCGATGCTCATGCGCAAGGAAAAACTCGATGAACGAGTACTTTCCAAATTCAGAATGTCTCATAAAGAGCAACCTGAAATTGATGATTGGAGAAGATTCCTAAGCCGAGTTAAAAACCCAACTAACGAGGTGAACATTGGCCTTGTGGGTAAATATGTTGAGTTGCCTGATGCATACAAATCAATTGCAGAGGCTTTCATCCACGCTGGTGCCCATTTAGAATGTAAGGTGAACGTTCACTGGATTTCTTCGGAAACCATCTCTTCAAAGACCGTACACAGAACTTTGAGAGATATGGATGGCATTTTGGTTGCCCCAGGCTTTGGAGAAAGAGGCATTGAAGGTAAAATTGAGGCCATTCGCTATGTCAGAGAAAATGATATTCCTTTCTTTGGCATCTGTTTAGGAATGCAGTGTGCTGTGGTAGAATTTGCAAGAAACGTATTGGGCCTTGAGGGAGCGGCATCTTCAGAGATGGATAAGCAAACTCCTCATCCGGTAATTGACCTGATGGAAGATCAGAAGAACATACAGGATTATGGTGGTACCATGCGCTTGGGAGCTTACGACTGCAAGTTGAAGAAGAGCACCAAAAGCTACAATGCTTACCATACCACTGAAATTCAGGAAAGACACCGTCACAGATACGAGTTCAACAATAGCTATCTGAAGGATTTTGAAGCGGCCGGAATGAAAGCTTCGGGCACTAACCCTGACTCTGGTCTGGTAGAAATTATGGAGATACCGAAACACCCCTATTTTGTAGGTGTTCAGTTCCATCCTGAATTAAAAAGTACAGTAATGAATCCGCATCCACTTTTCATCAGCTTTATTGATGCGGCAGTGAAATCGAAGAAAAATTAATTGAATTAGAATATGGACAGAAATCAGGCCATTGGCCTTGTCTTAATCGCAGGAATACTGATTACTTATTCATTGGTATTCAAGCCTCCGACCCCGGAAGAGCCTATTACCACTGGAGATACAACGTCTGTGACAACACCTGCTGAAGAATCTTTGATTCAGCCGATTGAACAGCAAGCAGCTCCGACAGTAAATCGTGACTCCTTGTTGGATTCTCAATACGGTGCTTTTGCTTCAGCCATGAGCGGAACAGAAGAAACCTTTATTATTGAGACTGAAAAGGCTAAGTATAATTTCAGCACAAAAGGAGGATCAATACAGTCTGTAGAGCTGAAAGACTATCTGACTCACACCAAAGAACCACTGATTCTTTTCGATGAGTCTAGTAACAGACAGCAGCTGCAAATTGGCACTACCAATGGAGTAGTCGATTTAACCACCCTGACTTACAGTACCAACCAAGGGGCTCAAACACTACAGAGTGGAGACTCAACCGTAGTGAAATTTGTCGCTACTTTGGCCGATGGCTCAAACGTAGAGCAGTCATACACCATTTTTAATGACAAGTATGATCTGAAATACAGCATCAAGCTAAACGGCATGCAAAACAAAGTGCTTACCAACGAAATGACCATCGTTTGGGAAGACAACATGAAACGCTTTGAGTACAACCTTGATGACGCCAGAAACAAAGCCACTTTGAGGTATTATACCTTCGAGGATGGTTCTGATAACTTAAAAGCCATTTCCAACGATCCTCAGCAGGAAACTGTAGGTGAGGGAATCAAATGGGCTTCTTTCTCTCAGCATTTCTTCAATGCCGGTATAATTGCCGAAAAAGGGTTCTCAAGTGGAATTTTCGCATCAACGCCAGTAGCTGACACCAGCCATGTAGAGTTGGGCAAAATGGAGCTGAAAGTACCAATGAGCGACTTATATGCCGGAGCCAACTTCTCTTACTACTATGGTCCTAACAGCTATAAAGTACTTAGAAAAGTAACTGATGGCTATGAGGACAATGTGTATATGGGTTACAAGCTGGTGAGCTGGGTAAACAAGCTCATCATTGTTCAGCTTTTCAGCTTCCTTGAGCAGCACATTGCCAACTACGGTATCATCATCATTATCATCGTATTGATTATAAAGCTGGCACTATTCCCGCTTTCAAGAAAGTCATACCTATCGATGGCTAAGATGAAGGTATTGAAGCCGGAGCTTGATGCCCTGAAGGAAAAGACTGGTGGCGACATGCAAGCTCAGCAGCAGGAGCAAATGAAGCTCTACAGAGAAATGGGCGTTAACCCAATTAGTGGTTGTATTCCATTGGTGCTTCAGATGCCATTCCTCTTTGCCATGTTCTTCTTCTTCCCGAACAGTATTGAGCTAAGAGGAGAATCATTCCTATGGGCACACGATCTTTCAACTTATGACGTACTGATCAACCTACCATTTACTATTCCATTCTATGGAGATCACGTGAGTGGATTCACTTTGCTGATGACACTTTCTACCTTGGCCATTACATGGTCTAACAACCAGGTAAGTTCAGTTCAGGGACCAATGAAGAACATCGGTTACTTTATGCCGATCATTTTCATGTTTGTGTTGAACAGCTACTCTGCAGGTTTAAGTTTCTACTACTTCGTTTCCAACTTGGTAACCTTCGGTCAGCAAACCTTAATCAGAAGGTTTGTAGATGAAGACAAAATCAGAAACCAGTTAATGGAAAATAAGAAGAAGGCCGGCACCAAAGGCAAATCTAAATTCCAGCAGCGATTGGAAGATGCGATGAAAGCCAGCCAGGAAGCACAGCGACAAAAACAGAATAAAAAGAAGAAGTAATAAAAGCCCTCGAATGAGGGCTTTTTTATTATAGCTCATTAAGTTGAAGGTTATCAACATTTTAGAAAGTTATCAACGATTAGACTTCATTTTGTGTTAATAAAGTCTGGATTAATCTTTCACCTATTCTTCTATATTTGTAGCCTCTAGTTGGAAGCATAAATACAGGCTGGTTATGAAATTTACTTACTACGGACACTCTGCATTTATGATCGAAACAATGGGTAAACAATTGCTTTTCGATCCATTTATTTCCCCCAATGAGTTGGCTAAAAGAGTAGATATCAGCGCTATAAAACCTGATTACATCATTCTAAGCCATGGACATGGGGACCATGTGGCCGATGTAGAAACCATCTATAACCAATCTAATGCCACGCTTATTTCTACCTACGAGGTAGTGGGCTGGTTTGGAAACAAGGGTCTGGACAGAAACCACCCAATGAATCACGGTGGTGCCAAGAGCTTCGACTTCGGTACTATTAAGTTGGTCAATGCGGTTCACTCTAGTTCGATGCCAGATGGCAGTTATGGAGGAAACCCGGCTGGTGTGGTGATAAAGAATGAGGAAGGCTGTTTTTACTTTGCCGGTGATACAGCACTGACTAAAGACATGGAACTGATCGGTGAAGAATTCGAGCTAGACTTTTCCATTATGCCTGTTGGGGATAACTTTACTATGGGCGTGGCCGATGCTATGAAAGCCTGCAAAATGGTAAAGTGCAATAAGCTTATTGGGGTTCATTTCGACACCTTCCCCTATGTAGCAATAGATCATAACCAAGCGCAGGCAATAGCTAAAGAAAATAGCGTTGATTTGACATTACCTGAAATACAAGAAACCCTTTCACTCTAAAATATACATGGGCAAAATTATAGCCATAGCGAACCAAAAAGGTGGTGTAGGTAAAACTACAACCGCCATGAACCTTGCGGCCAGTTTGGCTGTATTGGAACATAAAACGCTTGTGATCGATGCAGACCCACAGGCCAATACAACTTCCGGACTCGGGCACAACCCAAGAGAAATTGAGCAGAGTATCTATGAATGCATGGTTGGCAAAGCCGATATTAAAGATTGCATCATAGAGAGCGAAGTATCGTACCTTCACCTGGTGCCTTCTCACATCAACCTGGTGGGAGCCGAAGTGGAGATGGTAAACATTAACAACCGCGAAGAGAAGATGCGCGAGGTATTGAAAGAAGTTCAAGACGACTACGACTTCATTCTAATAGACTGTGCTCCTTCATTGGGTCTTATTACGGTAAATGCTCTGACCGCTTCGCATTCGGTAGTAATTCCTGTTCAATGCGAATACTTTGCATTAGAAGGACTTGGAAAGCTTTTGAACACAATTACCATCATTCAGAAGCGTTTAAATTCTGCATTGGAAATTGAAGGCATACTACTCACCATGTATGATGTTCGTCTTAGACTTTCCAATCAGGTGGTAGAAGAGGTTCAAACCCACTTCAAAAACATGGTTTTCGAAACCATCATCCCAAGAAACGTGAAATTAAGCGAGTCTCCTAGCTTTGGTGTTCCTGCCATTGTGCACGATGCTGAAAGCAAGGGTTCTTTGGCCTACTTAAGTTTGGCTAAAGAAATCGCAGATAGATATATTAAATGATTTTTTGAATGGCAGCAGCTAAAACTCCAAAAAGGAAGAATGCATTAGGAAGAGGGCTTGGAGCGCTTTTGGAGGATTCTTCAAATGAAATTTCATCAGATGTTCAGAGTGCAGGTGGCAGCATGAACGAGATCCCTTTGGATCAGATTCAGGTGAACCCATACCAGCCCAGAACACATTTCGATAGAGAAGCGCTTGAAGAGCTAGCTGAAAGCATTAAAGTTCAGGGAATCATTCAGCCTATTACGGTTAGAAAACTGAGCGATAAGGAATACCAGTTGATCTCTGGTGAAAGACGTTTTCAGGCTTCCAAAATTGCCGGTTTAGAGACCATTCCTGCTTACATAAGAACAGCAGACGACCAACAAATGGTTGAAATGGCGCTGATCGAAAATATTCAGCGTGAAGACCTCAACGCCATAGAAATTGCGCTGAGCTATCAGAGGCTGATGGAAGAGTGTAAACTGAAGCAGGAACAATTGGGTGAACGTGTTGGAAAGAACCGAACCACCGTCAATAACTACCTGCGTTTGCTTCGCCTCCCTCCTGACATTCAGGCCGGAATTCGCGATCAGAAAATCTCTATGGGGCATGCCAGGGCATTGATTAACATAGAAGATGTAGCAAAACAGCTGTATTTGTATAAAAAGACTGTCGATGAGGGACTTTCTGTGCGAAAAGTAGAACAGCTGGTACGCGATTTGATGTCGAAAAGCGTTGACGACCCTAAACCGGAAAAGAAAGGTAATTCGCAGCATAAAAACTACGAAGTACAACAGGTGCAAACCAAGCTTTCTTCGCATTTCGGAACCAGGGTGAGTCTTAAAGCTGACGGTCAGTTCAGAGGAGAAATAAAAATACCTTTTGTTTCTACCGAAGACCTGAACAGAATTTTGGAAATCATAGACCTATAATGCGTTCTGCGCTCATTGTACTTTTATTTATTGTCGGAATCAGTACTATCCATGCTCAGCAAAGAGATATGGAAGTACAAGACGGCATTCTTATTGGCGATACTGTAAAAGTAAACAAGAGAGCAGGGAAGTATTATAACCCCAAAAAAGCAGCACTGCGTTCAGCCATTATTCCCGGTTGGGGGCAAATCTATAACGACAGCTGGTGGAAAGTACCTCTCGTCTATGGAGGCTTTGGAGTGGCACTCTATTATGTAGATTTGAACAATGACAATTTCAAATATTACAAACAAGAAATTGCCAAAGAAGAAGCAAAAACTGATCCTGATGAGAACCGTCTACGGATATATGCCCGTAGAGCAGATACCTGGAGAAACAACCGAGACCTAGTAGTGCTCACTATGATCGGACTTTATGGTCTTCAGATTATCGATGCCACGGTAGATGCTCACCTTAAAGGTTTTAATGTAGACGAGAACCTGGCATTGAACTTAAAACCCAAGTTTGGTGTCATTTCAGACGGCACACCATTTATTGGTTTCAAACTTACCTTACCCATAGGTCAATGAAAATATTACTACTAGGCTACGGAAAAATGGGTCAGCTAATTGATAAGCTGGCTACTGAAAAAGGACATGAAGTTGTTGGGAAGATTAACATCGACAACCGACATGAATTAGAGCATCTTAACTCTTCTAATGTAGATGTTGCTATAGAGTTCTCTCAACCTGAAGCAGCCGTAGAAAATATTAAGTGGTGTCTCGAACATCAAATCCCCGTAGCAGTGGGCACAACGGGTTGGTTAGATAAAAGAGCCGAAATCAACGCCTATTGTAAAGAAAAGAACGGCACCTACCTCTTTGCCTCAAACTACAGCATTGGCGTAAACATATTCTTTAAGCTGAATGAATACCTGGCGCAAATGATGGCCGATCAAGGTTATGCCATAACCACCAAAGAAATTCATCATACCTCCAAAAAGGATGCACCAAGCGGAACTTCAATTACCCTGGCCGAAGGCATCTTAAAGCATGTTACTTCCAAAAAGAACTGGGTGAACCATGAAACAAATGACGCTCAGGAGCTAGAAATCATCTCCGAAAGAATTGATCCGGCTCCTGGAACCCATGAAATCACCTACTCCTCCCCTGTCGACACCATTGAGATCTGCCATACTGCACATTCTCGTGAAGGTTTTGCCAAAGGAGCTATTGCAGTAGCCGAATGGCTAAAAGACCAAAAAGGGGATAAAACCATGGATGAGTTCTTAGCAAGTAAGTTTTAAGTAACTTGGGATTCTACTGTTTTCAAAAGCATGCAGAATCTAAATATTATCTATAAGGCGGTTTTATACAGTGCCATACTAAGTATCATTTCATGCGACAATCTGGAAGAGAGCAGCTCTTTTACGTCCAGTGATATTGAGCAAATAGATGTAGCCAAAGCTCTAGAGTCTAGCAAACCAATAAATGCTTCTATTTTAGGAATTGAATCATTCGAATATATCCCACTTGAAACGAATGAAAATACACTGATGCTAGCTAATCCTTATTTGGTATCCACTATTGATGATTTGTTAGTGGTCAAAAACTATAAGAAGTTAGCTTTATTCAATAAAAATGGAGAGTATATATCCGATATTGGAAAATACGGAGAAGACCCTGGGGCTTATCGGGTAGTAATAACCTCGGTTAATGACAGGTTAGATCAGAGACTAGTATCTGCTTACTCTAAATTTTCAAAAGAGATTCTTGAATTCAGTGTTGACACTAAGCAATTAGTGAATACGATTAATATTCAAAATGTCCTATTGAATAATGACTCCACACTTCACCCCAGTAATTCACGTTTTTTCGATGTGTTCTTCGAGGACAAAGACAACATATGGGGCTTTTTGCCAAATCTCTTTGGTGACACCCCTTACAGATTGATTAAATTCAATGAAGACGGGGTAATCAAAAAAGCTTATCCTCAAGGACAAACAATAAAAGAACGGCCAGACTCAGAAAGACTCTATTTTGCTGAGGCCATTTTTTACAAAATTCGTGAAACACTAATGTTCAAGGAGCGATATTCAGATACTTTATTCATTGTAAATGACGAGCACTTGAACCCAAAATATGTGTTTAATTTGGCTGAAAAATCTCCACCCTATGAGGAGAAAAATTATCACCGTTTTACAAGCAAAGAGGACTACGATTGGGGGAACTTTCCTTACCCTTATATAGATAGAAATGAGTATATCTTTATTGAGTCTCTAATAGAATGCGATGACTTTCTAATTTTTTCAATTATGTATCATAAGGAACTCTCCTATGGACTTTATGATAAGAAAAACGAGACAACTCAGATTTCAAAGATACCCGATGATAACAGTAATGGATTCTATAATGACATTGATGATTTCCTTCCTTTTAGGCCAACTTTTATAGACCGAGAAAGCAATAAGCTTGTTGGTTTCGTAACTGCTGAAGAGGTGCTAAACTGGTTTGAGAAAAACCCTGAGTTAGCAAGCAAACTTCCTGAAGAACTTGCCGATCTATCTCAAATTCAACCGGAAGACAATCCAGTCGTCATGATTGGTAAATTCAAGAATAATTGATTGAAAGGCATGGATTATCATTCAAGTGAATATTTTCTCCAAAGGTGCCATAGCCGTTGCTGAATGGCTTAAAGACCAAAACGGGGTTAAAACCATGGATGAGTTTTTGGAGAGTAAGTTCTGAATATATCTCTCCTCCTCGGCTTTATATATTGGTATTCCACAAACACTTAATAAAATAAGGGCTAGATATAACTGATTTTATAGTTAATATAGGCTGAGCTACTTATAAAGTAACTCTGTTATATTTTACCGAGTTTCTTAATCGGACAGTAATACTAAGTTTAGTGTAATAACATGAGGACCGGTTCTTTAGATTAACCAAAATAACATGCATAAAAAACCATTCATTGCCTTAGCCGTATGCCTACTTCTTTTTAATTTTCTTAGTTGTGCACAAGAAAAAGACAAGGAAGAAAGCCTTGATCCAGACATATTTAGAATAAACCTGACTGCAGAAGTTATCTCCAAGGCGGAGCCCCCTAAATTCAGTTCCATATTTTCAAAAATTGACTACGTAAGGCTTGAAACCAAAGAAGATTGTTTAGTCAAGGGTAATGCTAAGGTATATGTCTCCTCAGAGTATATATACACTGTTGCTTTTAGACAAATACTTCAATTCGATAAACTCACCGGCCGCTTCATCAAAGAAATTGGACACTTTGGGGATGACCCAGAAGGATATTTGGCTACTCAACCGCATGTTCCTCCAATTAGGGAAAACGCCTTTGTGGTCTTAAAAGCGAAAACGGTAGCTCAGATTGATGCAGAAAACAACAGCCTCACCAATATTGCCAACAGAGTACAAATAGGCCAGGGATTTGCCGCACTTGACTCTAGCTCATTCGTAAGCTTTATCCCAAACCACGACTGTCAGCAAGAAAATCGACTTTTAATCTATAGAAAAGATGGAACGGAGATAAAAAGATTTCCAAACCATTTAAGTTGCCAGTTAAATGATAAAAATAGAATCTCTTTGGATCTCTCCGAGGGTAGGTTTTATCATTATGATAATAATGTTCTCTTCAAAGAGGTATACAACGACACCATCTTTCAAGTAGGTAAAGAGCGGCTAGAAAAGCATGCATTCTTTCATCTGGGAGATGAAGGCATTCCTTATTCAGAAAAAGAAAAGATGAATGAACGAACTAAATGGGATAAAGTAATTGTCTATGATGTCTTTGAAAGTGTCGATTATATATTTTTTAGCTATGTCTATAAGAATACCACATTCCAAGGAGTATTCGATAAACATAAGCGCATAAGCTTCATCCCCGAAAAGAAGGCCGAAACAAACGGCATTCAGGATGACATTCACGGTTTTCTCGATTTCACTCCCCTAACCATTAGCAAGACAAGAGAAACGGTAGGTTACTTCTATCCACAAGATATTTTAAAATGGTTTGAAGAAAGGGAAGAAAGCCAGAAGGTTCCAGAACCATTAAGTAGCCTAAAAGAGCTTAAATATGATGATAATCCGGTGATAGCAATCGCCAAGTTAAAAGAGAGGGTAAAATGACAAAACGCCAAAACCCAATTCTAATAATTTTATTGCTACCCCTGTTAGTAGTCTTCAATTGTTCTCTTAATCAAGAAAAAACAGAAGCGTCTGAGTTTATCCCCTATAAAATTGATCTAAGCCCAGAAGCTTATTTTAGAGCTGAACTGCCTAAGAATAGCTTCTTTTTCGAAGAGGTTGAATATGTAGCATTAGAAACTACAGAAAAGAGTAGAATTAAGGATGACTATAACGTATATGTCTCAAAAGAATATATCTACACGGTTTCAAATAGGCAGATTCTTCAGTTTGATAGAGAAACTGGCAAGTTCATCAAAGAGATAGGGAGATACGGCTATAATGCCGATAATTACACATCAACTTTGCCAAGTGTGCAATCAACCAATTCCAACGAGATATTAGTTCTTAATAGCCAAGGCTTATCTAAAATTAACGCTGTTAGCAACGAGTTTACTAAAGTCAGTCCTCGGCCGAGCCCATTTCACGATGTTGCCGAGCTCAATTCAAATGAGCTTATCAGCTTTGTATCCGGAGATGAAAACAAGCTAGAATCACATTTATTGCAATTCTCTAAAGATGGAACTGAACTGAACCGGTTTCATTTGAACCACTCTCATTATGACCCTGGTAATTTCATTTTGTCACTAGGCTTTCTGGAAGGCAACTTTCACCACTTCAACAATAATGTCTTTTTCAAGCAGGTCTATAATGACACCATATATAAGGTGTCTGAAAAAGGCTTAAGTCCATATGCATATTTTAATCTAGGGGAATTTGCCATTGACTGGACTAAAGAGATTATTCAATCAGAAATCTACAACAACATTAGTATCATCAATACCTATGAATCTGAAGCTTATATTTTCTTTATCTACAGATATAGAGGAAGCATAAAATATGGTGTCTATAACAAAGTCAGCCAAACCACCTACCTACCTGAACATAATTGGACTGAAGATGGGTTTGTTGATGACTTTTATGACTTTATAGATTTTAGACCACAATCCATGAATGAACATAATGAATTAGTAGCCTCGTTTCCTCCCTTTGAAATCATATTTTTCCTCAATAGCTATGGAGACGAAGCATCCATTCCGAAACCCTTAAGAGCATTAAAAAAAGTTAAAGAAGGTGATAATCCAATAATTGGAATCGCGACTTTAAAATGAGGTGGTAACAGGACATTACTGGCAGACAAACTCAAAACCTAGTCTCAAAAACCTATCTTCCTGGTTTTACCTTAAGAAAAATTAATTTAATTATAATCCATTTTTTAGTTAGTATGGGGTAAACTATTGATTTTGAGATTTTCGCACACGCTTCTCTTACTTCTCATAAGCATAAATCTTTGGTCGCAAACCAGGCATGATTTTGAACATTATCAAATCGACATTCATGGGGAAAGAACCAACTTGTTCGATGTTATCGAACATGTAGAAATAATTCCTCTTGAAGAAACTGAGAGCTCATTATTAGGCAGAGTAGAAACCTACTTCCCTACCCCTAACGGAATCGGAATTATTGACAAAAAGAATAGCAAAGTCCAGCTGTTTAATAATGAAGGTCGGTATCTGAGCACCATTAACCGTTCTGGTGATGGGCCCGAAGAATACAGAAACTTAGGCAGCTCGGTTTGGGCCGCAAATGACCAAATTCACCTATTCAGCAGCCAATCCAGAACCATACTTCATTTCAGCCTAGAAGGGAAGTATTTAAAAACAACACCTGTCAAATACCCTAAAGAGTTATCGGCAGGCGGACTCATTCCTTATGAAAACGGCTATATAGTTCAGCTTTTAGACAGATCCATTACTAGTAAATCTGGTCATCATTTAATGTTCCTCAACGAACAACTCAAAGACATTGAATACGCTAAACCAAAGCTAGATCCTCATCCCTTTCCCGTAAACCTTAGCAATCGCTTTAGCTACCTGAACAAAGAGTTGATATGGAAAAAACTGATCAGTGACTCTATCTTTATTATTGAAGACAAAAAAGCCAAGCCATTCATCAAGTTCGACTTTGGAGAAGATTGGATTTGGAAAGATCCTAAAACAACCGTTGATCATAAT
Organism: Cytophagia bacterium; assembly: GCA_013373005.1. Taxonomy (GTDB): domain Bacteria; phylum Bacteroidota; class Bacteroidia; order Cytophagales; family Cyclobacteriaceae; genus Roseivirga. Next base: position 13,201 of record JABXIP010000375.1, read on the forward strand.
ACAGCTTTCGATGCCATTTGGGATAATGAAACCAGCATATGGGAGGTTTTGTCTAAAGTAAATGAAGACTACGTAATACTCACCTATCATTACAAAATATTGGAGAACGATAAGGGTCTCATTGACAGAGCCACTGGTCAATTCTATCGTTTAGATACACGAAAAGCAGATGGAGAGAACTTCGACTTATATTTTTTACAATGGGAAGGAGATAGAATAACCACCTCCCTCCAAGCCTACGATGTCGATGAATTTCTGGAGAACTTGAAGCCAGACCAATACAGCATTGCCGGTGGTTTGAAGTATGATGACTTTAAGTACTCCGAAAATCCGGTGCTCTTAAGGATAAAGTTCAGATAAGATGAAACCAGCACACACAATTTCACTCCTCCTCTTCCTCACCATCGGTCTAAACGCTCAAACAGCTCCCAAATTTGAGCACTTCAAAATTGACCTCAATGCTCCAAAAATTAATTTCTTTGACGCCATTGAACATGTTGAGATTATTAGACTTGAAGAAACTGAAAAATCACTTCTATCCTACCTGGCTTCTTATCTGAAAACACCTGCAGGCTTTTCGTTGAGAGACACTTACAAAATGTATTTCTTCGATGAAGTTGGAAACTTTCAACAAACCATAAATAAGCAAGGAGATGGCCCGGAGGAATATTCCATCATTAACTCCTTTTGGATTAAAGATGAGCATATTGAGTTATTCAGTGGTCCATCGAGAATACTACAACACTATTCATTAGAAGGTGATTACCTAAAAACCATTCCGGTTGGCTATGAAAAGGACATACTGGCAGGGTCAATGATTCGCTATGAAGGAGGTTACCTTTTTCAAACCAAGTCCCCTACAAGAGGAGGAGATGCAGACTATGAGTTGATATTTACCAATCATGATCTTGATATTCTCTCGCAAGAGCTACCCAAAAATCCCTCATTCCTTCTTAGTAATGCCAGCAAGAGGTTTCAGCAAAACGATGGTGATCTTTACTTCAAAAAGACGCTATCAGACTCGGTCTTTGTTATTGTGGACAGCAAACCACACTTACGTTTCAGGTTTGACTTTGGTAATGACTGGACATGGAACGATCCGGAGAGTATGAGCAGCCAAAGACGCGCTGTCGGACTCATGCTGAATGGAGATAAGGTCTACGAAGTATTGCCCGACATTGGAAAAGAATATATTATACTCACAGGGATCATCAACTCTAAGACCCAAGTCAAAGGATACATCAATAGACAAACTGGTAATTTCCAGCACTTCGACTTACGAAAACATAACAAAGAAGATTACAAAATCAACTTTATTAAATGGCAGGATAACCGATTGATCAGTTCGATTGAGTCTTACGACTTTGAAGAGTTTTTAAAGAACCTTAAACAAGACGAATACAGCATTGCCGGTGGTTTGAAGTATGATGACTTTAAGTACTCCGAAAACCCGGTGCTCTTACGGATAAAGTTCAGATAAGATGAAACCAGCACACACAATTATACTCCTCTTCCTCCTCACCATCGGGCTAAACGCTCAAACGGCTCCCAAATTTGAGCACTTCAAAATTGACCTCAATGCTCCAAAAATTAATTTCTTTGACGCCATTGAACATGTTGAGATTATTAGACTTGAAGAAACGGACAACTCACTGCTTTCTTCAATAGAATGGTATTTTAAAACTCCCAATGGCATCGCTGTACCCATAAGATATCAAAAGCCATTTCGGATCGCTCTTTTTGACAAAAATGGAAATTATCAAAACACTATAAACAGATTTGGCGAAGGTCTTAATGAGTATTTAGACATAAGCAGCGCTTCATTTATCAATGGCACTATCGAACTATTTAGTGGTTCTTCAAGAATTTTACAGCGATATACTGAAAGCGGAAAGCTTATTGAAACAATTAAGACCAAATACGATAGTCATATTTGGGGAGGGCAAATGATACCATATGAGCAAGGTTACATACTACATCAATGAGACGGATCAGGCCCTTTAGATCATTATGAATATTACGCTTTGGTATTTATAGATAGCGAACTGAACGTAATTAAGAAAGCCTCTAAAATAACTAACCCGAGCCAAATACCAGGTGCGTCTGGCCGGAACTTAATAACTGTAGAGGATGAGACCTACTATCACAAACATATGAGTGATTCTATCTTCCTTATCAAAGATGAAACTGTATACCCAAAGTTCAAGCTGGACTTTGGAGATAAATGGGCCTGGGAAAACCCTAAGAATAACGAATCGATTCAAAGAGCCATGAAGATGTTTTTGAATGAAGAGGGCTTTGTCGTTATGGTTAACCCTTTTATGAACAAAGAATACATCTTTCTAAGCTATTATCAAGGTATAAGCAACGAACAGAAAGGATATATCGATCGAAAGTCTGGTAGGTTCTACCGCTTTGATATGCGCAAAGACAACGGAGAAAATTATGACTTAAACTTTTTGGAATTGGAACAAAATAGCTTAGTCAGCTCACTTCAGAGTTATGACTTCGAAGAGTTTATAGAAAACTTAGATGAAGACCAGTGGACAGTAAGAGGCGGTTTTAAACTTAGGGAAATCCTGTACTCTGAAAATCCTGTGCTTTTAAACATTAAATTCAAGTAACATGAAGTTTAGGCTTATCATATTGCTCATCTGCATCTTGTCTCTCTTTGAGACCGGCCTTGCTCAATCAACCATTATAAATCTCGACAAGAACTCAACCCCTTTCACCAACATCTCTGAAATAGTAGAGTCCGTAACCCCTATTACATTCAAGGTCGCGAAGAAAGAACACCAGTTTATAGAAATTTATGACGTTCTGATGCTGGATAATTCAATTGTTGTTTCTGTTGCTCCGAAAGCCACAAATGGATTTCAAACCAAAGTGTTTGAGTTCAATAATAATGGTGATTTCATCCGACAAATAGGTGGAATTTTTCCAGGCTTTATTACGCTCTCATATGATCCTAACAAAAAAGAAATCGGTATCAATGATGGATACGGAACCCATCTTTACAATGAAATGGGACAATCTAGAGGAATAATAGAGACCACAAATTATGGTACTATTTATTTTGATGGATTCTATTGGGGTGTAGTTACTAAAGAAGGAGAAGAAGATCAATCTGAGCTGACCAAGTACTCCCCTAATGGCGCTAACAAGGAATTAGTTTGGACTTATACCTATAATGGTCAATATCCTGCCTATTCCTTTATAAATAATAATATGGAATTGTCAAATAAGTCGGACAACGTGCTTTACCAATTAGAAGATGGGGAAGTGAAGCCCAAGATCCAGATTAAAAGCAAAAATAAACTGTCAGGTGGAATTAAACATGTTAGCGACTGGATAATTATCAGTTCCATTGACTCAAGAAGAGGTGCCAGAATATTCAATTTATACAGCCTCAAAGAAAGTAAGAACTATAGTGCTATGCATTCCAAGGTAAAAAATGACCTACTGGATGGAGATTTGTTAAGACCTTTCGAGCGTGGTTTCCTTGGCCATATCCCAGAAAAGACAATATGTTTTATCAGCAACACTCCAAATACCTCAGAGACTTCATACACCATCTATCTAGCCAAACTGAAATGAAATCAATTATTAAACACATCATTCTATCAACTTTTATCGGTTTAATTTTCCTTAGGTGCCAGACCGATACAGCTATTAATAATAACTCCATTGAAGTTTTTAAGGCCTCATTTGATGGAACAGAAGTAGCCTTATCAGAAATTACCTCCAATCCAGATATCATTAAGCTCGGCTCGGTTGGAGATGACTTTGTAACCCGGGTTATGGATATAGCACATAACAAGGATCTCATCTTTGTATTGGACATTCGTACCATTTTCAAATTTGATCGTCAGGGTAATTATCTGGGCCGCATTGGAAGCGTTGGTGATGGACCGGGCGAATATCGTTCTCTTATGTCAATGGCTGTCAACTGGAAGACTGATCAAATCTTCGTATCAACATACAATAAAATCATAGTCTATAACCTAGAAGGAGATTTCCTTAGAGAAGAGAAGGTTCCATCATGGATTGACGGCATCTCTTTGGTTAAGAATGACTTGCATGCCTTTATTACTGAGAGGGGCTTTCCTAGCGCAAACCCAAATAAGAGCATTACCAAAACCTTTTTACTTAGACTTGATAATGATCTACAGGTTATGGACAGCCTTTTGGTCAAAAGTGTTGAAGTAGACAAAGGCACCGCTACTGCATTAGGATTTGGGATGAATTTTATTTCGAATGATAGTGACAACGAGTATTTATATTTCCCGGTAGTTTCTCCCGATCCCATTGTTAGGGATACACTTTATAGATTAAACGATGGGAAAATTATCCCTGAATTAAAATTAGACTTTGGTATTCGCGACAGATTGGAAGAAAAGTTCGGCATAACGTCAATGATGAAAAGCCAAAATTATGTTCTGACCAATTTCTTTAGGAACTCTAAGAGTAAGGTAAACCTCTTCAGTCTTTCTTCAGAAAAATCTGTGACAGCGGAGGGTGGCTTCGAAGATGATTTCTTCAATTCGGGAAAAGTGACACTCAAACCTTGGAACCTTGAAAATGATGAATTCTACTTTATCAAAGACGCCTATGAACTAGCAGGCATTATTGATGGAGTAACCGAAGATGATAATCCGGTGTTGTTTATTTTTAAACTTGACAAATAAGATCGCTTTTACCACTCAATCTCCCTCAAGCCTTTCTCTTTCAGGTATTGATTGGCTTTACTGAAATGACCATTACCAAAAAAGCCTCTGTGTGCAGAAAGCGGACTTGGGTGAGGTGATTTGAGTACAAGATTTTCTTTAGCATTCACAATAGCAGCTTTTTTCTGTGCATAGCTTCCCCACAGCATATAAACCAGGTTCCTTTTCTGAGAAGCCAGCGCCTGAACCACAGCATCGGTAAAAGTTTCCCAACCCTTATTCTGATGTGAGCCGGCCTGATGTGCACGAACTGTGAGTGTAGCGTTGAGTAAGAGCACTCCTTGCTTTGCCCAGCGATCTAGTGAGCCGTGTGGTGGAATATCCTTCCCTAAATCGTTCTTAATCTCCTTAAAAATATTGACCAGTGATGGTGGAAAAGTAATGCCCTCATGTACTGAAAAACAGAGGCCATTGGCTTG
>JABXIP010000456.1 GCA_013373005.1 Cytophagia bacterium
AATGCTGATCTATGCCACTGAAGACACTCAAGAATCAGACGCATTAGGAAGCACAATAGATTTTACGCTAGGAGGAACCCATAACACTCCTGCCTCAGACCTCACTCCTCCCCAAATTCGGATCTTTCTAAACGACACTGTTTCTGCGATTACAGGTGCATATGATCAAGATGTAGCCACAATAATCAAGCTCTCAGATGAAAGTGGAATTAATATCTCAGATGCCGTTCTGGGGCAAAATCTCAGTCTAACACTCAATGACAGCATAACTTTCAACCTTAATGGCCAGTATATTGCCGAGCTAGATAACTTCCGAAAAGGGGTAGTATGGTTTCCACTATCAGAGCTTCCAGCTGGAATTAATACTCTATCTGTAAATGCCAGAGACATTTACGGAAACTCATCGATAGAAACTGTAGAGTTTCAGGTAGAGGCTAAAAGTTCTTTCATTACGGAAATAAAAAGCTACCCTAACCCGTTTATAGATGAAACATTCTTTAGCGTAAGTCATGATTTAACAGGTGAAAACCTGGAATTGGAAGTAGAAATTCTGAATAGTAGAGGGCAACCAGTACAAGTATTAAAAGGCGAGGTGTTAAGTGCTGAAGAAAATCTGGTTGTGAATTGGGACGGAAAAGATCATAACGGACAAAAGTTACAAGCCGGAATTTATTTTTATACATTCAGAATAATTTCAAATACGACAGGAAAAAGCGACTTTGTACGCAGAAAACTGATAATTTCTAATTAACTATATAGTACTATCTTTGAACAAAAAATTCATGCGAAATAGGCTCATCATCTTCACCATAATCCTCTCCTATTTTTCTTTAAAGGTTTACAGTCAGAATTCCGGAACCATTAGCGGACAAGACACCGATAGAAATGTAATTGCTACAGCCGTTCCCTTTCTAACTATTTCTCCAGATCCCGTATCAGGTGCTATGGGAGATGTTGGAGTGGCAACTACTCCAGATATAAACTCAACCTATTGGAACGCTGCCAAACTGGTCTTTGTAAACCAAAATTCAGGATTGGGTCTCAGTTACACTCCATGGCTCAAGAAATATGTAGACGATATGTCTCTATCCTATCTATCGGGATACAAGAAACTAGACGATGAACAAGCATTTGGTGTAGCCCTAACTTATTTCAACCTTGGAGATATTGAGTTGACAAATGGTGCTGGACAACCTATTGGCAGCTTTACACCGAGAGAATTTGCTATCGCGGCCTCCTATTCAAGAAAACTAAGCGATAACCTAAGTATAGGCGTAACAGGGAAATACATTCTATCGAACCTATCAGGGAATATCACTACAAGCCCTGTTACAGATCCAAAACCAGGAACAAGTATTGCTGCCGATATTGGTATTTATCACAACAAACAAATCACTGTTTTCAACAAGCAATCACTCCTGGCATTAGGTGCTTCAATTAGCAATATCGGCTCTAAAATCTCTTATAACAGTGCCGATGAGGAAGACTTCATTCCAACTAATCTGAGAATAGGCAGTTCGCTATCATCGTTTTTAGACCCTTATAATAAAATCACTCTCGCACTAGATGTGAATAAATTGATGGTGCCAACTCCACAGCCCGATGGCTCTCATAGAGACAAGGGGCTACTGGCCGGAATGTTCGGTTCTTTTGCCGATGCACCGGGAGGTTTCAGAGAAGAAATTCAGGAGATTATGTTCTCCGTTGGCGCTCAATATGAGTACCAGGAAAAATTCGCTATACGAGCTGGTTACTTCTATGAGCACGTTAACAAAGGAAACCGAAAGTATTTCACCGCTGGTTTGGGCTTTAAAGTTCAAAAATTTGAGTTGAACTTTTCATACCTAGTTCCTCAGTTACAAGAACACCCTTTGGCTGAAACTTTAAGATTCGGAGCCATATTCAACTTCTCTAAATCATCAGAAGAAAACTAAATTATGCTTGACCGTACTCAGGCACCTCCGATTCGTTCGGTCAGTAATATCGTACTACCGGAAATCGAGAAGCATAAATTACCCAATGGTGGTAATCTCTATATTCATAGGGAGAATAACACAAATGCCTTTAAAATAGAACTATTAACCAGAGGTGGGAATATCTCTGCACCCAATGCAGCACTCGTTCAATTGAGCATGAAAATGCTTGCTGAAGGAACTCTAACTAGGAACGGCCACCAGATCTCAGAACACATTGACTCTCTCGGGAGCTTTCTGGAAATAACTCCCGGCTTTGATCACTCTTCAATCTCCATTTATGGGTTGAAGAAGTTCTTCAAAGAAAATATTCAAGTCTTAAGCGAAATGCTCTATGAGTCTTCCTTTGAACAAAAGGCTTTAAATGTTTTGAAAGAGAAAGAAAAGAATAAGCTTAAGATGAACCAGGAAAAAGGTTCCTATATATCCTCCATTAACCTAAGGAAGTCTCTTTTCCCTGAACACCCATACGGTTACAGTTTAAGTAAGGAAGATATTGAGAAGCTGTCTATTGAAGATATTCTAGCCTTTTATAACTCCTCAATCCTATCATTCGATATTTACCTTTCTGGTGACCTCCCACTGTCCACTGTCGAAATAATACAGACACATTTTTCTAAAAATATAGAGGCTACAGAGATATCTATAAATTCGGAAGATTCAAAACCAGAAATTATCTCTGTTAGAGACTCAAAGTTCATTCAAAGCTCCATAAAAATAGGCAAGAGACTCTTTAATCGTACCCACTCAGACTATTTTAAATTCATAGTCACCAATGAAGTATTAGGTGGATTCTTCGGATCTAGGTTAATGAAGAACATTCGCGAGGAAAAAGGCTTTACCTACGGTATATACTCATCTCTCTACCCTTTAAATAAAGAGGGTTATTTCCTTATTTCTACGGATGTAAAAGGTGAGAATGAAAAAGAAACTCTAAATGAAATCAAAAAGGAGATAGTAACCCTCCAGGAGCAATTGATTGTAAACTCTGAGCTCGAAACTGTAAAGAACTATATGATAGGCTCGTTTGTCAATTCATTCAGTTCGCCCTTTGCTTCAATCACTAAATTCAAGACGCTTAACAGCAGCAACATCGAATTCAAATTCTACGAACAGTATATAAATCAGGTAAGGAATGTCTCTGCTGAGCAAATACAACAAACAGCTCAGCAATACCTAGACTACTCCTCAATGACAATTAGCCTAGTTGGTGCTTAGTAGTTCTACTAACGCAAAGTTTTGATAACAAGACTCAGGTCTTAGAACTACACAACTTCATAAAAGCGCATAAAAAAAGGCCACTATTTGACTAGAGGCCTTTTAAAAAAGGTTGGCGACTACTTACTCTCCCACCGGTAAAGGCAGTACCATCAGCGCAAGTGGGCTTAACTTCTCTGTTCGGAATGGAAAGAGGTGGGCCCCACCGCT
>JABXIP010000302.1 GCA_013373005.1 Cytophagia bacterium
ACTATCCATGGCACCAATGAAGACCTCAAGGAATATGCAGAATTGGTAGAAATTCTTGAGCAGAAAGTTGGAAGAATTATCTTCAATGGCTTCCCAACGGGTGTGGAAGTTTGCCATTCAATGGTTCATGGTGGGCCTTTCCCTTCTACTACCGCTCCGCAAACCACATCAGTGGGTACTGCTGCCATTAAGCGTTTTGCAAGACCTGTTTGCTACCAAGACTTCCCGCAAGAAGCCTTACCTGATCCACTAAAGGACACAAATCCATTAAGCATTTGGAGAATGGTTGATGGGGAGATGAAGAGGTAATTATTCAATTACGAATTACTAAACTAATCCTTGATTGTGCTGGGTAAAGCTGCTACTGTACGCTGAACCTTTGACAAACTTATGCTGGGTAATGGTGCTGATGACTTGGCTAATGCAGTCTTTGGTGACTAAAGTTTGTCAAAGGTATTACTTGATGCTGTTTTAATTTTAAGGCGTTTTTTGAAGTCGGTTTGAAACCGACAAAACCCTTCGGGCACCTCCTCCAGCGGAGGATATTAGACGACACTTTTCCAAACAAACAGACACAAACAGCAAGGACACTAATTCACTTGATTTTTAGCAAAATCTCCGATCTCGTTGTCCCCCGCTGGCGGGGGTTGGGGGTGGACACTCATTGACTCATCCTTGATTGCATTGAGGATTAGCTGTGTAAAACTGCTACTGTAAGCTGAACCTTTGAAAAACTTATGTTGGATAATGGTGCTGATGACTTGGCTAATGCAGTCTTTGGTGACTAAAGTTTGTCAAAGGTATTACTTGATGCTGTTTTAATTTTAAGGCGTTTTTTGAAGTCGGTTTGAAACCGACTAATCCTGTAGCTGAAAGGCTTAAAAAAATAAGAACCTGCCCCAATGGAGCAGGTTCTCTTTCACTTTTCTTTAAATACTTAAAGAATGATTGTATGAATTCGGTGGGGCGTCTCCCCATCCTTTAATTGGCTTACTCGAATTGCACTTTTTGTTCACCAATTAATATCTCAAAGCCTTAGGCTTTTTAACTTCCTTTTTTCAATGTGTCAATATCACACATAGGTAACAGGTATTTTAATAACTATTTAATGATAAAGGTTCCCACAGATGCACCAGAAATTTGAGCAGGAATCAATTTTCCGTTCACATTTAATGTAATCTCCTGATCTTCCGACCTCTCATTAATGGCGATCAGCACAATACTTCCCTCAGGAGTTTTAAAAGCCACATTCGGAAGGCTTTCTAACTCATTTGATTCAACCCTAACTGAACCAGGGGGTACAAATTTAGAGGCCTGTGCAATGATGTAGTAAGCAGGGTTTCTGATAACCTCATCCCCATCAATGGTTACCGCACCCAAGCAACGATCGCAACCTCCTCTATCAGTATGTGGTTCTTGGTTTGGATCGGCAGCGAGATTCCACTCCAATACAGTTTTGCTCCAGTTTCTACTGGCTCCAATAATTAATTCTTTTGTATGCCAGGCCATATCTCCAGAGAAATTACCCGGAGCACCAATCCATTGCTCTGTGAAATACAGGTTCTTGTCAGGATGAGCCTCATGCACTTCTGAGAGTGCTTCTATTTCTCCACCGTACAGGTGAAAAGCCGAGCCATCAATGTACTTTCTCGCTTCAGGATCATTAAGAATGGTAATCGGGTAATCAGGCCTATCGGCATTATGGTCGTAGATAATGATTTTGGTATCAATTCCAGCCGACTCAAAAGCTGGTCCCAGGTGGTCTCTTACAAATACCGCCTGATCTTCAGGAAGCATCAGCAAACTTGGGTTATTACCTGGATGAAGCGGCTCATTTTGAACTGTCAAAGCATCAATTCGAATGCCTTCAGTTTTCATTCCCTCAATATATTTCACCAGGTAATTGGCATAGGTGTTGTAGAAATTCGGCAACAAGCTTCCTCCTCGAGTGTCATTATTGTCCTTCATCCATTTAGGTGGCGACCATGGTGAGCTCATCAACTTGATATCCGGATTAATAGCCAATATTTCTTTCAACACCGGAATGAGATATTCCTGATCGTAAGCCACACTAAATGACTTCAGCTCAGGGTCCGTTTCTCCATCAGGAATTTCAGCATAAGAGAATGGCTTTTCATCCAGATCGGAAGCACCCACACTCAACCTAAGGTAACTCACAGCAATGTCATTTTTCCCCTTTCCAAAGAGCTCTGTCAGCAACATCTTTCTGGCCTGAGGACTCATTCGATGGATATGCATAGCACTTCCCCCCGTAAGGGTATAGCCAAATCCATCCATAATTTGATATTCCTTCTGAGTATTGATGCCAATTACAGGTGCCTGATCATTGTATTCAACTCCATCCACCTCACTGTATGACAACAACTTACTTTCATCTAACTTGGTAAGGACTAAGGATATATTCTGATCGGATTTCTTCTGACAAGTCCCAACAGATAAGGCTATGAGAGCGAGAAAGGCAATTAGTAAGAATCGGTTTTTCATAGATTAAATTAGCAACCTTAGTTTTGAACTAAAACCCTTTTGCAAATCAACTTCTTATCATTCTCCAATACCACAACATAGGCGCCTGTTGACAAGTTAGAATCTACCCGAATTTGATTGCCCGATTGAGGAACATCGAAGTCAGAAATCTTATTCCCGGAATTGTCGAGTAAAGTCACTCTGCTGGGCCTGAAACCCGCTTTGTATTCTATGGTGAATTTGCCTGAATTGGGATTAGGATAAAGATTGACAGACACTTCAGAAGAGGCATCATTATCTCCAATTCCTGCCGGAGGCCCATCTGATACAAAATTCAGCCTAATCCAATTAATGTTGAATTGAGAGGCATTGGCTTGCAAACGGAGCGTTGTCAGCCCTTTGGTAATGTGTACCAGCCCACCCTGAATGGTAGACCAATTTTGCCAGGCTCCCGTGGCAGGAAAAGTAACCCTGTCGATCTCTGTGGTTAATCCTGTTGAGCCAACAGTGAGCAAAGAGAGAGAACCACCTGCACTTTCTGATGAAACGCGATAGTCTACCTGAAAATAAGCGTCAATATCTGAATCAATGATATAATCCAGAAAGTCGCCATTATCTGTATAACCTACATTTTGGCCGCCACCTGTATCGCTGGTTTCTTCAAGATCGAAGCCGCTATTATCTACGAAATCTTCGGCCTCAATCTTTCCCGGAATAGAGATTGGAGTCACCCCTCCTTCTAACTGTACCGTAATGGTTTCATCTGAAAAAGTCGCAAGGCTCGCCCCAGCCTTGGTCGTAATTCCGCTACCGCTGTACGAAAGCAAAACCACATCGTGGTAATTCAATGCCTCTTCTAAATTGAAAACTACTATTTGCGGAGTATTCTGAACCAAATTGAGCGAAGCAATACTCACCTCTTCACCATTGACCTTAAAAGAAAAGCCATGCTCAGCAGGCAGTTCATTTAGAGGTTGACTGAAGGTTAGTTCTACCCTTTTTTTTTCATGCGTACCCTTCTTATCAATGATTTTGGGTTGAGCATCGTTTTCGCTTGGACCTGTCAGTTGGAAGTAATTGAAGTTGAAGTCGCCCCTGTCGATATAAATCTTCAAGACATGCTCCCCTTCTTCCAGATAAACACCATCCACCGAAGTAGTCTCCCACTGCTGAAAACCTCCGGTGTTGGGTAACTGAATGGTTTCCGTAGCTTTCACATTGTCTACATATAAGGAAACTCTTCCACTTGTAGAGGTAGCTGCGGTTCTAATAGAAAAGGTATAATTACCAGTTTCAGCCACATTTACCGTGTAATTCATCCACTCTGTGGCTTCAGTCCAACCTACGTTATAGCCATTGGTTGTTTGGTCCTCACATTCCTGAATGTCAACGCCATCATTTCTGTAGGTATGGCCACTGTTCCAGGTAGCTCCACCGGCATTTCCGGTAGTGTTTTCAGAAACAATATCGTAGTAGGCAAAGCGAACCTGACCAAGGTCGTAATCTGTGGCGAAGATGATGTTCTCGCCATCAGCAGCAATATTGTGCTCCTTGAAAGGAATGATTTCAGTAGTATGCGGCTGACGGATTTTAGCGTCAACTACATCTGGATGATAAATGTTATTTTCTAGCTTTAAGTCTTCTGCATATTGCATTAAGGCAGCGAATGCCGCATCTTCAGTAGGTTTGGCCCCATCACGATTCCAATAGTCCAGAATAGCCTGATAACCTTCATTTCTTTTAATCTGCAGCGGATTATTCCCTCCCAGCTTCTTGAGTGGCCACCACGACCAACCAAAATCATTGTTCTCGAAGAGTCGCACTGCATTAGTGAACCAGGTATTGGAGTTTTCACCAGTTTCTCCAAGCCAAATCGGCACATTTCGGTTGCTCCTCATATCAAGCATACCTTGAATAGCTCCCTGCGAATTGGCATTCCAGTATTTGTGATAACTGATCACCAGGTTATCATCCCATAGATTTGGTAATCCGCCATAATTATTCCCCCAGCAATTACCTTCAATAACAATAATATGATTGGTGTCTACTTCCCTAATCGCTTCAGTGACGCGAATTTGTAGATCCCACAAAGGTGAGTTAGCGGTTTCTGAACATCCATTCAGGTCAGAAGCATGGTTTTGAAAGCCCCAGTTAGGCTCATTAATAATATCGTAAGCAGCAATCATGGGTTCATCGACATATCGCTCAGCCAACTTTCTCCATAAGGCTATCATTTTCTCTTTATTAGCTTCACTCTCCCAAAGCGATGGTTTGGAAGAATCATAATCACTGATATCGGCATTTTCTCCCTGGCCACCGGGAGCGGCATGTAAGTCGAGTATCAGGTAGATGTCGTTGGCCTTGCACCATTCGAGCAGGTCATCTACCATTTCAAATCCTTTGTCTATCCAGGTGATTTCTCCAGAAACAGGCTCTTCTTCAATGGGAGGGGTAAAAAGCTTATAGTGCATGGGCAGCCTGATCATGTTGTAGCCCCATGCCGCCATGGAATCAACATCGATCTTGCGCATATGATTAGCGAGCCATGCATCGTAGAATTGTTCCTTTTTTGTTTCCCCAACAAGCGCTTCAATTCTAGCTTCAATGGTATGCTGAGGACCACCGGTTCCCAACATATAGCCTTCCTGAAGCATCCAGCCACCCAGGCCTATTCCTCTCCAGAT
>JABXIP010000245.1 GCA_013373005.1 Cytophagia bacterium
CTGCTCAGCATTCACCGAATAGCCTAATGGACCCAGAAGCGGTAGAGCCAAAAAGAAAGGATTCTATTTCAAGTGTGCCTTCCAGATTCCTCAAATCTAACAGCTCTGAGATACCCAAAACACGCAAGGTTGTTCGAGCTTCTGCAGGAGATGTATTAATCAATGAAATAGTAACTGACCCTCAAACTGACTGGAGTACGAATGATTTTGATGGAACCGATGGTGGAGGAACAGTATCGACTGTTGATGAGTGGGTGGAACTTTATATTGTTACTGCCGGTCTTGACCTGACAGGCTGGACAATTGAATTGAATGATGGTACCGATGTCGTTGGAGATTTTACGAGTACTGGTGCGTTTGACGATACCTTTTACATTAGTTCAGGATCCGGGGTTTTTACCAATACAGAGGAGGGTGACTATCTTATCTTGGCGAATCCTGATGGTTCTGGGGCAATGAATAATGATATTACAATTATCCTTAAGGACAACGAAGGTTCAATTATCGATCAAGTGACACTCGGTGGCGGAGAAGGGGAAGCTCCAAGTGGAAATGCTTCAAGCATCTCAGATGAATCCATTCAGCGTATTCCGAATGCCAGCGATACGGATACAGATGATATAGATTTTGTTCAAGGGGCGGCTACTTTGGGGTACTCCAATGATGTTGTTCCACCGACTGTCTCAAGTATTGTAAGGCAAGACCCAACAGGAGAAACGACCTTTGAGGCTTCAGTCACTTTCAGGGTTACTTTCGCTGAAGACGTGACCAATATCAATGCAGCCGATTTCAGTATTTCTGGTGCTGGAGCAGGCGGTACCGCAACCATTTCCGGTTTTTCTGAAGTTACTCCCAGCTTTGTCTTTGATGTAACAGTTAGTAACCTCAATACGGCAGGGGAATTAAACTTGGATTTTGATGCCGGGCAAGATATTGCCGATGATGCAGGTAACGCTTTTGCTGGAACCATCGATTCAGAAGAAACTTATACGATTTCAGTTAATTCAGACCCAACTTTTACTTCAACACCGGTTGCTTCAATTAACTCCAATGAGACCTATTCATACTCGGTAACCGCCAGTGACATCGATGGACATTCAGTTACTATTACTGGAACTTCTATACCCGATTGGTTATCGGCTTCTCTGGATTCTGAGTATGAAGTTAGTACCATTGCAGGTCCGGGAGATGGTACACCGGGTACGGCTAACGGAACAGGTTCTGATGCTCGATTTGATGATCTAAAGGATATCGCTCTTGATAATGATGGTAATTTGATCATTGCAGAACAGGCCATTCGAAAAATGACGCCTCAAGGTGTTGTTACCGCTGTTACGTCCACAGATTTTGTTAATGTCTGGAATGCTACCGGCATAACTGTGGCCAATGATGGAACTATTTATTTTTCTTCCACTAATGATCAGATATTTAAGCACACTACAGATGGATTAACCTCTGCCATAGCTGGTTATCCAAATAGCCAAGGGTATTTGAATGGTACAGGAACAATACAAACTAGATTTTACAATCCTGGTGGCATGGACATGGGTCCAGATGGAAATATTTATGTAGCCGATACATGGAATCATAGGATAAGAAAGGTTACACCAGAGGGTGTGGTGACTACTTTTGCCGGAGATGGTACTGCTGCTTCAACTGAAAATATAGATCCTTTACTAGCATCGATTGAGTATCCGGTAGATCTTGTTTTTGATGCCTCTGGAAATATGTTCATTACTACAGGAAGCCGAATTGTTCGTATTGATGCAGGAACAGGAGCAGTTACCACTTTTGCTGTTAATGATGGAAGCAGTGGTCTTTTTCAAGGATTAACTATCGACAGCCAGGGTAATCTATTTTCAACCACCCATTTTCGCAAAGTTTATAAGATTGGCAGTGATGGTGGTTTGACAAAAATAGCCGGCACTGGAGGAGTTGCTGTAGTGGATGGTCCCGGAAGCACTGCCATTTTCTCCAAGATCCATGGACTAGCAGTAGATCAGAATGGAGATATTTATATCGCTGGAGAATATTCGAGAAGTATAAGGAAGGTTGCAGCTCCAGGCTTCAAAGTAACAGGCGATCCCTCAGGTCAAGTAGGAGACCATAATGTTACCCTAACGGCATCGGATGGCTTTGGTGGTAGTGCTACACAGAGTTTTACTATCACTGTCAATGATGTTAATGATCCTGTATTTACTTCAGGAACATCTGTTTCAGTTGATGAGGGTACTTCAGCAACCATTTATACGGCAGCAGCCACTGATGAATCTACATTGACTTTTAGCTTGGGTTCTGGCAACGATGAAAGCCTTTTCAATATGGATTCAAGTACTGGAGAGCTTACATTCAAATCTGCTCCCGATTTTGAAGATCCATTAGATGGAAATACCGATAATAATTATGTAGTCAATGTAGTGGTTACTGATACGGGTGATAACAGTGTGAATCAGGATGTTACCATTACAGTAGAAGATGTGGATGAAGTGGCTCCGCAAATGACAGGAGTAAGTCAGAATTCCACTACTTCCTTAAATGTAATCTTCGATGAAGCTGTTCAGGTGATTGGGTCGAACCCTACAGATTTTACCGTCAAGGATGATAATGACAATGCTTTTTCAGTCAGTGCCATAGCTGATGGAACTCCTGGAGATACTCAGATCACACTCACCCTCTCTGATTTCTCAACTGCCTCGGGAGACCTAACAGTTACCTATACCAATAACAATAATGAGGTGACTGATTTGGCCGGAAATGCTCTGGTCACTAACAGTACAGGAGTAAGCTTCGATGAGATTGGTCCAGCTATTGCCCAGGATATTAGATTGGGTTTGGATGCTAATTCCAATCAGGTGGACATTACCTTTTCAGAAGGTGTATTCGGGACCAATGGGGGCTCGGGTGCAGTGGAGGCTTCTGATTTTTTAGTGGCCCTTAGTAACAATTCTACAGTTGATTCACCTGTCATTACTTCAATTACCAATACCTCTGATGGTGCTTTGACAGGAGGTGAGACTACCATTCGTTTTAACTTCAGTTATAACGGTACTGCTCAGGGAGA
>JABXIP010000203.1 GCA_013373005.1 Cytophagia bacterium
TGAAGAAGGAGGTAAAAGAAGACAGCTTCATCTTCAAAATTATACTCAAAGGCTACAAAGCTATTTTCAAGCTGCTTTGGAGATTTCGCCTAGTGAGCTTCATACTCTTGCTTTTGCTCATTCCATTGACTTACCTCACCATCAACCAGATGGAAAAGACAGGCTTGCCGGATATTGAGAAAACCGAGACACTCTTAAAGGTAGTATGGAATGAACCTATTGACGCAGAAGCGAGCAAGCAGCGCATCGGTACCTTATTGGAAGAACTGAATATAGATGCTGAAAGCGAATCCGACATTGGCCTTAAACAATTCATACTCTCGGTAGACGAAGGAAGTGTTGAAAATGCTGAGGTCTATTTTAAGTTCAGCTCAAAGGAAGACAAAGTTGAAACCGAAAGGTGGCTATTGGCCTATTTTGAGCAGAGGCATCCAAATGCCAATACAGTCATTGAAGATGCCCCAAATGCCTTCGATCAGATTTTCAGCAAAGAAGGCTCGTATTTCTCTGCCAGATGGAAGACCCTTGGCAACAATGAATTATTGAACTCAGCCGACTATGAAAAACTATATCAGTCCGTAACGAACTTAAGCGAAACAACTCCACTGCAAGGCATGGGTTTTATCTATGAAGATGCCTTGGAGGCCACCATTGACAATGAGCGACTTTCTACTTATAACATCTCCGAGAGTCAGTTTAAAGCAGCCCTTGGCAATGCACTCGATGGTTACCTGGTAACTGAAATTCGCAGATTTGGGGAAGTTACACCGGTAAGAATTCAGAGACCGGAGTCCGATCTGAGACAACAGTTAGAACGAGTAACGGTATCTGGCAGACAAAACCAGCAGTATGCTCTTAGTAATTTTGTCAATATCAATTTCAGTTCAACAGAAAAGAACATTACAGCCGACAGAACCGGTATTTACCAATCTATGGAGTGGGAAGAGCTAAGTTCTGAAGAAATAGAAACTTTGGTTGAACAGTTACCCAAAGTGGCAGCAGCCAGCGGTCTGACTGTTGATTTTGACGGCACCTACTTTGACGATCAGGAAAATCTGAAACAGATGATTTTCATACTGATGATTTCGGTGGCCTTACTCTACTTTATTCTAGCGGCTCAGTTTGAATCACTCATTCAACCACTCATTGTAATTTTCACTTTGCCATTGGGAATTTTAGGCTCACTCATTGTGCTCCAACTTACAGGAGGCACACTGAATGTTATGTCGGCTATCGGAATAATAGTAATGCTCGGAATTATGGTGAATGATGCGATTCTCAAGATCGATACGATTAACCGATTTGCCGGGCAAATCGATAAAAACGAAAATCCAAATTACAAAGCTCAACTAGAATCAGCTATTGCAAAAACCGGAGAGATTAGACTCAAACCAATTCTGATGACTTCCATCACAACCATATTAGCACTTTTACCTGTAGTTTTCTCCTCAGGGTTGGGAGCGGATTTACAAAGGCCATTGGTTTACGCTGTTATTGGCGGATTGACTATCGGCACCTTCACAGCATTGTATTTTGTGCCACTGGCTTATTGGTTTGTGAGTAAGAAGAAATAAAGACTGGCAAGGCAGTCAGCCCTTTGAGGGCTGACTGCCTTAATACTACATACCTTTGACAAACTTTGGTCACCAGCCGCACCAAAGGTCTAAGCTCTGCCAGAAATCGGTAGCAGAAGTTTGTCAAAGGTTTGACAGTAGATATAAACACTAGCTTTAAAACAAAGACAATGAAACTCAAAGCCATCATTCTAATATCAATCGCCCTATTTTTCACTTCCTCTTCTGTCCAGAACGACACCTACTCTCTTCCTGTCGACCCAATAGCTGACCTCTATAGCTACATGGCTCAACCTATTTCTGAAAATGGAGAAGATAAGCTCGCCATGTTCAGCTATAATGAAAATGCATTGCTCATTTACGATTTAGAAACTCAAGAAATTGAGAGAAAGATTAAGTATGACCACCAAGGCCCGAAAGCTTTGAACAACATGAAAATTTATGGAGGACTCAGTTATATCAATGCTGATTCCATCATCTACTTCGACTCACAAATAAACCGAGTCTACTTGTCTGACAACGAAGGGAATGTATACAAGAGACTTATTGCAGATGGTGGTAATGTAGGTTTTGGTTCGATGGGAATTGGACAATCATTAGCCTATAGAAAAGGACACTTGTATACTCAGACATGGCCCGTAACAATTGGCGCTAACGAAATGAAGGACCGGGAAAACTACCCCAATCATTTCGGTAAAATCAGTCTGAAAGACGGCAGTGTTAAAAAACTTCTGCTTGACTTCCCACCTGAATATAAAGGCAAAGACTACCCTCAAATGCTAAAGAGCGCTAACATCATATACAACCCAAAAATTGACAAGTTTATTATCAACTTCCCTTTATCCCATTCAATCTACGTAACAGACTTCAAGGGAAATACCAAAACCTACCTAGCTCAAAGTAAACTAGTAAGCCACAATGAGGAGTTAAGTACAAACAAAGGCAAAGTAGGAGCTTCCAGACTTGATGATTACACAACTTGGCTTAGTGATCAATACGAAAAGCTAATTTTTGACCCTATATCTGGCTACTATTTCAGAATCGCAAGAAAGGGAATTTCTGAAAGAGCATACAACGCCCGTGATTTTGCTACAGAAAAAGAGGTGATTGTTTTAGATGAAAATTTCAACCAGGTTAAAACCCTCAAGCATCATGGAGGCTCATTACTCTACTACTTCTTTAAAGGAGATCAAATCTTCTGGAATAAGGATATGCGAATACATAATGTAGAAGCCGGAAATGAAGATGTTATTTACTTCGATCAGGTAAAATTTAAATGAAGGCTAAAACAAGGCCGTCAGCCCTTTGAGGGCTGACGGCCTTAATACTACTGAACTTTGACAAACTTAAGTCTCGAACAATTCAGAAGTTAATTACCTCATCAAGTACAAGAAGCAGAAGTTTGTCAAAGGTTGGGCTTACCAATCTGAGCTATCTTTAAACTTAATCTTTACTAAAGTAGGGTTTTCCGATCGGCTTAATTGATCGAGATTGGGTAAATCATAGCCCAGCTCTTCAGAAAGTTGTAACAGATCCTCAGCCGACATTGACACTAGCCATTTACCTTTCTCCCAGCCTAAATTGTTTAATGCAAATTCAGTTGAGGCATCTTTGCTTAAGTCCATTCTAGCCACTTTACCAGTAGACCTATTAATCAAATGATGCTCATAATGTGAAAATCCGATCACCGATTTTGTATAAATGAGCTCATCACTCAAACTAGTGATGACATCCCAGGCCTGACCTGAATTTTCGATTACCCCGTAGTCCTCTTTTTTTATAATTGCCCCATCTTCCCAATACCAATCCTTTCCAAAATTGAGATGTATAAGTGGCTGAAACTGACCCTTACTATAATAGTACACTGTGTCACAATACATGCGAACCAAAAGCATCCCATCATTGTAGGGGATCACTGAGTTCTCATTACTCCATACAGCAGCAGCGTCAAACTCAGCCGTTTTAAGGTATAAATCCTTTGGCTTCAGTTCCTTATCTAAAACCCCAAATTTGTATAACATAGAATCAAGAATAGGGTTGAAGTTGAACTCCACTATGTACTCTCCCTCATATTCTCCAACGTGTCCGACTTGAGCAGGCAGCATCATGGAATCTATAAAATCTCCAAACAAAGTATACCTAAAAATAATGGACCTTCTCCGCTCATATATGGACATAACATTGCCCTTTACCCAAAAGCTATTAATGGACTGATACTCTCCCGGGCCCTGACCCAACTGACGAAACGTTCTGAGGTATTTTCCTTCGCTATCGAAGAACACAACCTCCTCATCTCCCTTGTTGATTACCAAATATTCATTTCTATGCTTTAATACTCTTGAGGCAGAGGTTAGCAGTGAGTTATCCGTTTCTTCCAGCGGAACTACTTCAATTGATTCAATAAGAGAACTGAAACTCTTTCTTTCAGCATCAATAGAGAGTTGATAGGACTGGAAAGTTTCTGGTTTCTGAGACTGGAGGCCTTCTTTGTTTTTTGGTCCTGAACAACCGACTAAAAGAAATATTGCAGCGCTTGCAGCTATGACCTTTGACAAACTTGAGAAGCTAAAACCGCAAAAGCGACAAGCCATTTCAGCCATCGGAGACATAAGTTTGTCAAAGGTTCGCCTCACCACTCTGAACTATCTTTGAGTTTTACCCTAACCAAGGCAGGATTTTCAGACGACTCAATTTCCTCTAAAGTGGTACCCTCGTTAAAGGAATATTGCCCTTCTTCCAGCATTGAAATCAAAATTGCAACGTCTGGCGATTGAATGGAACCGTGCAATTCACCATTCAACCAATAACTTGCAAAAAGAGAAATACTTTCATCAGACTCTGGAATGGTAAGATCAACTTTCACTTTTTCACCTGTAAGTCTGTCAATCAACATCTTGTTTTTACCTGACTCTCCTCCAAACAATGAGATATACACCATTCTTTCACTAACTAACGACACAATGTTCCATGCTTTTCCCGAGGATGTTACTTGACTAAAAACTTGATCAGAAAACTTCTCTATATCCTTAAAGGCCCAGTCATCACCTAAATCAAAATGCATAAATGGAGTAAAGTAAGTTTCATCATAAGCATAAATTGTATCACTCATCATCCTATGAAATAGTACTTTCTCCTGATAGGTTTGAAGAGTGGAGTTTGAGGTAAATACTCGCATATTCGGTAACTCTCCAGCTGGAATAAAAGTGTCTTTAGTATTAAACTCTTTATCCACATAGGCAAAATTAAACCTTAAGGAATCATCCAGAACAGCATAACCGGCATCCATGGCATAACCATTACCGTAAGGGATCAAATGCCCCGCAGCAACATCCACATTTACTGCATCTAAGAAATTACCTTCTAAATCATACCATTTAATATATTTCCCTCGAGTATAGATTCCAATAGAATCGCCTTGCATCCATAGGTCCTGCACACCAGAATATTCTTCAGGCCCATCTCCTTTCCTATTGATTCTCCTAATTAATTCTCCTGTTCCTGTGAAAGCATAGACATTGCCTTCACTACCAGAAAAAACAATATTTCCATCATATTGAACATAGTTATTGGCGTTACTCAGGAGCGATTCATCAGTTTCCTGAAGCCTTGTAAACTCTATGGTTTCAATTAAATCTCCGATAGGTAAAATTGGCGTATCAACAGTCAGATTATAAGAAACGAACTCATCGGAAATCGAATCGACATTTCCTGCAATTGACTCACCCTCGGAATTGGAAGAACAAGAAAGAATACTTAACCCGATGATTATACAGAGTAATCCTTGAGATGTGTGCATTTGAAAAGCTTTTATTAAGAATAACTAAATAACTCGTTAAAACAAAGCTCGTTTTATCCCTTTGGTCAAAAAATAAGGCCGTCAGCCCTTAAAGGGCTGACGGCCTTAATACTACTGACCTTTGACAAACTTAAGTCTCGAACAATTCAGCAGTTTGTCGCCTCGTCAAGTGCCAGAAGCAGAAGTTTATCAAAGGTTAGGCTTACCACTCCGAGCTATCTTTAAACTTTACCTTTACTAAAGCAGGGTTTTCTGAAGATTCTATGCTCTCCAAAGAGGCATGGCCCAGATACTTTACCTCAACCTGATTGAGTGAATTGACAAAGTCTGCCAAAACGGTGCTATTGGCAACATAGACCAATTGACCAGCTTCATATTTTATTGGCCTAAGCTCTGAGGAATAACCGTCTCTAATAGTTGCTGACTTACCCGTTTTTAGATCAACCAATATAGATGGCGTAGAACCTTCATGCAGATAGGAAAGGTAAACTTGATCATTGGAGACAATTGGAGCGATAGTAAACACCTTACCTTTTTGTCTTGTGACGGCATCGAAATCTTCCATACTTTCTATCTCCCCAACACCTTTCCATGCCCAGTTATCCCCAAAATCGAATGAGATGTAAGGCTCAAACTGTCCATCTCTTTGAATGTATACCGTGTCATTATTAGCATAATGATGCATCAACTCTCCTTCAAGCAAAGCAAAATCAGAGTAACCCCAGCCGTTAATGATTAGCTTACCATACTCATATGGAATCTGCATATCTATTGGAGCTCCATTTGAGTCTAGCATAATTGTATAAAACCGATGGGTACCTTCAATCGGTCTGATAGTCGATAGGTAGAACTTACCAGATTTAGAAATAATGGAATTGATGGCGGATTGACTAATTCTTGTTGAAGACTTATGAATTCCTTGAATGTCGTATTCCTGCACTCTGCCGTTTGGAGAGTCGTAGATGAATACACTTTCACCGTCTACCCAAAAAGACAGAATGAAAGAGTACTCCTTAGGCCCATTGCCACTTTTACTGAAAGACGAAATATACTTACCCTCCTCGGTGAATTGAATAACGCTATTGGTATTGAAGTTTCTCAGGATAATGTTTTCGCCAATCTTTTCATACTCCAGAATAGACCCCATAAGTGAGTTGGGAGTTTCTTCCAGTTGAATAACTTCTACCGTCTCAACAAAGTCAGACAGGTTTCGCTTGGGAGCATCAATGTCTATGGGAATAGAGGCAAAACCATCTTTGAAGACAATACCCGAACTTTTGCTTTCACTACAGTTGGCTATTACCAAACACAAAAAGAGGAAAAACAGGGTATTGCGGGTTGATCTTTGAATCATTCTTTCAATAAACTAAAATAATAGTTTAACTGAAAGTGAAGAGCCAAAAATAAGGCCGTCAGCCCTTTGAGGGCTGACGGCCTTAATACTACAGAACTTTGACAAACTTAAGTCTCCATCTGCTCAGAAGCCCTTAGCCAAATCATACTCCAGAAACACAAGTTTGTCAAAGGTTGTATTGGTAATAAATTATATCACCCCTAGCTCTTTACCTACTTCCGTAAAGGCGGCAATGGCTTTGTCTAAGTGATGCCTCTCATGTCCTGCTGAAACCTGCACCCTAATTCTAGCCTGACCCTTCGGTACTACTGGATAGAAGAATCCAATCACATAAATACCTTTCTCCAATAAATCATCAGCCATTTTCTGAGCCAATGGAGCTTCGTAAAGCATCACAGGTACAATGGCATGTTCACCAGGCTTAATATCGAAGCCAGCTTTGGTCATTCCTTCTCTGAAATACTTGGTGTTTTCCTCCAGCTTGTCTCTCAATTCAGTGGTCTCAGACAGCATATCGAAAACAGCAATAGAAGCACCTACTATGGATGGAGCAAGCGTATTTGAAAACAAATACGGTCTAGATCTCTGACGAAGTAATTCTATAATTTCTTTCTTACCAGAGGTAAACCCTCCACTGGCACCGCCAAGAGCCTTGCCTAAAGTTCCGGTGATAATGTCCATTCTATCCATGCAGCCACAATGCTCATGCACTCCTCTTCCGGTTTTACCCATAAAGCCTGTTGAGTGACACTCATCGCTCATAACCAATGCACCATACTGATCGGCTAAGTCACAGATTTTATCAAGCTGAGCAATGGTTCCGTCCATTGAGAATACACCATCGGTAACAATGATGATCTGCTTCGCTCCTTGCGCTTTGGCATCTTGCAATTGCTTCTCCAAATCAGCCATATCATTGTGCTGATAACGGAAACGCATGGCTTTACAAAGTCTTACTCCATCGATGATGGACGCGTGATTCAGTGCATCTGAAATAATAGCATCTTCAGGACCCAAGAGTGGTTCAAACACACCACCGTTAGCATCGAATGCTGCGGCATAAAGAATGGTGTCTTCTGTTCCTAAGAACTCAGAAATCTTGCGTTCCAGCTCTTTGTGAATGTCTTGAGTTCCGCAAATGAAACGAACGGACGACATACCAAAGCCATGGGTATCGATAGCCTTCTTGGCAGCCTCCAACACTTTCGGGTGTGAAGAAAGACCAAGGTAGTTGTTAGCACAGAAGTTGATTACTTCCTTGCCATCGGCTGTTTTAATGTCTGCTGCCTGAGGAGTAGTAATAATTCTCTCCTTTTTGAAAAGGCCTGCTTCTTTGATCGATTCCAGCTCAGCTTCGAGCTTCGGTTTCAAAGTATCGTACATATCAATTCGTTTTAGGTTTTACAATTTTGGGCTTCACCATGGGTTTGCGCTGCACAGGTTTTTCCAACTCCTCTTGAAAAGGATATTTCCTCCTTATCTCATTAATGATAAAAAGTTTTTGGGCAGTAAAACTGTTGGGATGCACCTGATCGAACAACTTCTTCAATTCCATAAATCGCTCCATTTCTGCAGAAGCAAAAGATTTTGGATCTATCTTCTTTAGCTTGAGCCAGGTTTTGAAATCGGGATGTTCCATGGGCTAGCAAATATAAGCAGCAGAATTCATTAGCCTTTGATAACGCAAACGTTTTAAACCTTAAGCCTATTAATTAATATTGCAGCGGAAAATAGAAAGTGGATGGATAAAGTATTGGTGATTGGCGCTAGCGGCCAATTAGGTTCAGAATTGACCTTGGCTTTGGCAGAATTATTTGGAGAAAACAATGTGGTAGCATCTGATATTTCTTCGCCTAGCCCCTCAATTAAACATTTTGCCTTTGAGCAGTTAGATGTAATGAACACCAAACAGTTGGGTGAGATTGTCGACAGACATGGTATTACTCAGATTTACCATCTGGCAGCTATTCTTTCTGCTAAAGGTGAAGAAAACCCACAATGGGCCTGGAACCTGAACATGACCAGCTTACTAAACGTGCTGGAACTGGCTAAGGAAAAGCAACTCAAGAAAATCTATTGGCCTAGCTCCATTGCGGTATTTGGACCTACCACACCGAGAGACATGACTCCTCAGCATACGGTAATGGCTCCAACAACGGTATATGGAATCAGCAAGCAGGCGGGAGAAAGATGGTGTGAATACTACTTTCAGAAATATAGTGTAGATGTTCGCTCTTTAAGATACCCCGGACTTATTGGTTACAAATCTTTACCGGGTGGTGGCACCACGGATTATGCAGTAGACATTTACCACAAAGCTTTAGCTGGAACTGAATTTTCATGCTTCCTGAAAGAAGACACTGCGCTGCCGATGATGTATATGCCAGACGCCATTAAAGCCACCATTAGCTTGATGGAATCTCCTGCAGAACAGGCAAAAATCAGATCGAGCTACAATGTAGCCGGCTTCTCTTTTACTCCTGCTGAATTGGCAGGTTCTATTAGAAAATTTCATCCTGACTTCCAGATTTCCTATGCTCCTGACTTCCGTCAGAAAATAGCAGACTCATGGCCTAACACCATCGATGATTCTGCTGCAAGAGCAGATTGGGGCTGGCA
>JABXIP010000436.1 GCA_013373005.1 Cytophagia bacterium
GATGTTTCCAAATTTCCTTCCTATATCAAAGGGGCTGAGGTTTGTATATCGCCATTGCATCGTAATCTCCATCACGATACGACTTTAGCTAACAAGCTTTTTCAGTATATGGCAGGTGGCAGACCAATTATTGCCAGTGATTGCCCAGCCCAAGTTTCGGTAATTAAGGAAGCCAAAGCCGGTCTTATTTTTGAAGCAGGAAATGCACAGCAAATGGCTGAGCTGCTGATTGGTTTATACAATAATCCATCACTTGCCAGCGAATTGGGCGAGAATGGAAAAAAGGCAGTTGAAGAAAAATTCAACTGGAATGAGACCTCAAAGGAGCTGATTAGCTATTACTCAGGTCTTGAGGAGAAGATTAATTCTCCTTCAAGCTGATATAAACACTTCCCAGGAAGATCAGTACTACCAGAATGCTCATTACTTGCATAATGCCGCTTCCAATAGTGTAAATCTTCGGTTCAAAGCTAAACTCAATGGTGTGATCTCCTGTCGGAACAACCAATGCTCTTAGTATGTAATTGGCCCTAAGCATATCCACTTCTTCACCATCAATAGTCACCTTGAAGCCTTTTGGATAGTGAATTTCAGAGAATACAGCAAAGCCAGCTCCCGTATTTGAAGACTCGTATTTCCAGTAGCCAGGGTGATATTCAGTAAGCTTAATGCTTCCATCAGTTGAGAGGCTTAGATTGGCCGGAACTTCATTTTGGTTAACAATCGCAGTAGTTGCCGGAGTCCTTAGGTTTTTTGTTGCGTTAAACTCACCATCAGCGTCAGATACATATTCCAAATTACTCGCAAACCAAGCTGAACCTAAGGCTCTAGGATTTACCATAGCATCCTGAGAACCTGGCTGAATCACAAACTTCGTGTTCATCATATTGAGCATTGGTGTACTGGAGAAGTCCGGAATTGATCCGTTACTTACATCCTGAGAAGCAGCTGTAAATTCTTGAACAATCGCATTGTCAATCAGCTCCTGATACCTTCTGATTCTGGCACCATGATAACCTTGCGTCAAATGATGATGGTAAGAAGCTCGACCATTATAGAAACCTCCGTTCAGGTCGATCACTCTGTCTCCCAACTCTTCATTTTGGGTGATGTATCTATCTGCCTGACTAAAGGCGAATGCATTAGATCTATAGTTGGTGCTATAGTTAGCCTCAGATATAAACCTGTTGCTGATAATGATAATTTCTGATGCCCCAATAGCAATCAAACAGAGATAGAGAATAGTGTTTTTCAGAGTGCCTATTCGGTTTAAATAGATCGTAAGAGCGAAAATGGCAATGAAGCCAAAGGCTCTCATAGTGTCTGCCGTAAAAAGTCCTTTACGGTCAGCTTTGAAGGCTCTCAATAATTCAGGTGGTAATTGAGATTGACCATCATAAGGAGATCTAAAACTTAGTACTCCGGCAAAAATCGAGAGTAAAAGTGCCAGTCCAGCGGTTGAACCGAAGGCGATTAAGAATTTCTTTTTCGTGTCTTTATCCCACTTCAGCTCGAATAATTTCTGCAAGCCCAGCATTCCCAAGAGAGAGATTGAGAAGATGGGTAGTACCATGGTGAAGGTAACTGACCTGAATTTGTTATAACCTGGGAAGTAGTCGAACATCATGTTGTTGAACCATTCGAGGTTTCTACCATAGCTTAGTAATACACCCAAAACGCCAACAGCCACCAGCCAAATCACATATTTTCTTTCCACCAATAGACAGCCAAGCACAAAAAGGAAGATCATAATGGCACCGGCATAATAGGTGGTTGGTGATTCACTCCCCCAATAAGGTCTGAACCTAGGATCGTAGCTTAATAGCTGGCGCAATTGCTGGTTATTAACACCATTGGTTCTTAGGTACTGAACAGTTTCTGTGTCGCTTGCATACACTTCTGCACCACCTAAGGCATTTGGAATGAATAATGTAAACGGATCCCAAATGCCATTCGAATACTGAAATGCATAGGTGGGAGAGAGCCCATCTTCATTCATTTCATCATCTGCTTGTTGTGTCAATTCAGAAGCTCCTCGATTTGAATATTTGCCATACTCATAGGTGGCATAAAACTCGCCAAAGAAGGTTCCAATTGCTAAGAAGGCGGCTATTGCCAAGAGGCCAAGCCGTTGAGAGTAATCTTTAATAGTGCCTTCTCTGTAAGCATAAATCAGCTGAAGCAGACCGTAAATTCCTACAATGAAAGCCAGGTAATAAGTGATTTGGAGGTGATTTACTCTGAGCTGCATTGCTAGAGCAAGAGCAGTTAAACTAGCACCCAAATACTTGTTTCTGGTAAAGCAAAGGTGTATTCCACCCATGACCAAAGGCATAAAGGAAACGGCAGAGATTCTTGCATTATGACCGGCTGTTATACCAATGATGTTGTAGGACGATAAACCAAAAGCGACAGAACCTATCAACGCCAGGTATGGATTGACCTTAAAGCATAGTAGCATGATATAGAATGAAAGCATGCTTACGAAGATGATTCTCACAGGATGTGGAAGACCAAGTGAATAGACGGCATGGGCATATTTAATGAGCTGGTTACCCCATTTCACACTGATTAGGTAGGCCGGCATACCGCCAAAGATGGAGTTGGTCCATAGACCTTCTTCTCCTGTTTCTGCCCTGTATTCTATCAATTCATGGGCACTAGCCTCCCATTGCATGATGTCGCTCTGAGCTAAATTCTTATTGTCGAAAAAGACCGGATTAAAGAATGAGACAGTGATGACAAGAAAAATAATTACGGCAATCAGGTGCGGTAGTATGTCCTTCGAAAAGTTGATCTTCTTCATTCGGTTCGTTCAGTTTGGGCCACAATATGTTCAATAGGCCACTAATACAAAAGTATATGATTCGATTTATAGAGCTATCTCCTTTCAACGGCTTTTTAAGACAGGAAAAATGGCTATTTTTGCAAGCCAAAAGTTGAAAGCATGTTTGAAAATTTAAGCGGTAAGTTAGATAGAGCTTTTAAAACCCTCAAAGGTCAAGGGTCAATTACCGAAATTAACGTGGCTACCACGGTTAAGGAAATCAGAAGAGCCTTAATTGATGCTGACGTTAACTACAAAGTAGCCAAGGATGTTACTGATAAAATCAAGGAAGAAGCCTTAGGTAGAGATGTACTCATTTCTGTTTCTCCTGGTCAGTTGTTGGTGAAAATTGTAAACGAGGAGCTAACCCAAATGATGGGTGGCCAAAAGGTAGACATGACACTTCAGGGAGATCCTGCTGTTGTGTTGATCTCCGGTTTGCAAGGTTCGGGTAAAACCACATTCTCTGGTAAGCTGGCTAGAATGCTCAAATCGCAAGGCCGTCAGGTATTGTTGACTGCTTGTGATATTTACCGCCCTGCTGCAATTGACCAGTTGAAGGTTCTTGGTGAGCAAATTGGCGTAGAGGTTTACGCTGAGCCTGAGAATAAGAATGCCATAGAGATTGCCAACAATGCCATCAAACATGCCAAGGCTACTGGTAAGAAGATAGTGATTGTCGATACTGCCGGTCGTTTGGCTGTTGACGAGCAAATGATGCAAGAGATTGAAGGCTTGAAAAAAGCTGTTAAGCCTTCAGAGACTTTATTTGTAGTTGACTCCATGACAGGTCAGGATGCTGTGAACACTGCTAAGACCTTTAACGAAAGACTAGATTTTAACGGGGTTGTACTAACTAAACTCGATGGTGATACCCGAGGTGGTGCAGCGCTTTCTATCAGAACTGTTGTAGACAAGCCGATCAAGTTTATCTCTACCGGAGAGAAAATGGAAGCCATCGATGTCTTCCACCCAGATCGTATGGCCAGTCGTATCCTTGGCATGGGTGATGTGGTGTCTTTGGTAGAAAAGGCACAAGAGACATTCGATGAAGAAGAGGCTAAGAAGCTGAACAAGAAGATTCGCCAGAATAAGTTCGATTTTGATGACTTCCTTTCGCAGCTGGAGCAAATCAAGAAAATGGGTAACCTGAAAGACCTGATGGGTATGATCCCTGGAATGGGCAAAGCCATGAAAGGTCTGGACATAGATGACGATTCATTCAAGCCGATTGAAGCCATTATACGCTCAATGACTAAGGATGAGAGAGCCAACCCTGAAATCATGAATGGAAGTCGCAGAAAGCGAATTGCCGATGGTTCAGGAACTTCTATTCAGGAAGTGAACAACCTAATGAAGCAGTTTGGCGATATGCGCAAAATGATGAAGATGATGAATAAGGTTGGCGGAAAACGTGCTATGCAAAACCTTGCTCAGATGGGTGGGAGGAGATAGGCGGAAGCCAAAGTTGGTGTCTTCACCAACGTGTTTTTGCTTTGGGTGGGGACACCCAAAGTGGCGAATCCTAATCTTAAAGAATCAACTAGTCCTCGTTTGTAACGAGGACTTTTCTATTGCTCCTCTGAAGCCGGCTGGGCCACCAAGCCTCGTGCTTCTTTGTATGACTCCCACTTCACCCAGGCGAGCTGGTTTTCATAGTCGTATGTTTGGAAGGTCAACTTAAAGCGATGTCTTTTGTCATCGAAGTAGCGAATGTCATCTGCTGCAATAGTCATGGTACTGTCAGCCTTCTTATTCACCACGTATTCAATGTCCGTTTCTTCTCTTTTCCAGCGTAGCGTGTAGTAATCAAGGTTCTCATTGATTCGGTATTTACCATTGTCCTTCACCAATACCTTCTCAGTTTCCAGTAGCTTTTTGTTGTGATAATCGTTGATGTAAATCTTGGCGGCTCCATATCTATTTAGGAACTCATGCGATTTGTCTTCTCTCAGATAGGCCTGAATCTTCACTAAAAGGCTATCGATAAAGTATAGATTGATATCGTCAATGAAATAGGATTCGGCCAGATAGTCAATTCTGTTTAGTCTATAAATAGTGAATTCATCTGTATAGAACTCTCCAAAGTGTTTGAAAACCCTCAGGTCCAAATCTTTCATATGCTGATTTAGCTTAAGAGAAGAAAACTCAAACTGATAGTTAGGCATATCAGCAAAAACCGCTGTTCGGGGCTCTTTTACTTCTTCAACTACTTCTGGTAGAGTCTCCAGTTTGTCTGGCTCTTTTTGTGGAGCAGAGCAAGATGCAATGAGAAGAGTGATAAGTGAGAGCGCTAGAATTTCCTTTTTCAAAACTAAGACTTTCGTTAAAGAAAGTATTTTCAAATTAGATATGCAAATGATCTATCTTAATTTGATTCAAGCTGAAATAGCACTTGCTGTAGGTTGGCAGGAGTATAGGTTGAAATTTCTATATCAGGTTCAATTTTAAACGGATTATGGTGCTTTAAGTGAGACTCCCAAACGTGCTCCAGAAACCATTCCGGCTCATCTCCCCAGCGTGTTTCTTTCTGCCGTCTTCTTAGGTACTCCTCTTTTTCCAGAGATAAGAGTATTGTAATCGAGGCCTTTTGAATTAACTCAAGGTCTCCCAAGGAGAAAATTCCCTCAGCTATTACGTATGAGTAGCTTTGAAGGGCTCTATCAATGGCCGATTCCCATTTTTTCCAGTCGATGGATTCTGGTGTTTCCCAGTCTGTTCTGTCTTGGATGATGGGGATTTCCTCTATGGGCTTTACGAATTCATCTTGATCTAGATGTACAGAATCCTCAAGCTTAGAGCAAAGGTCTTTGGCCAGGGAAGACTTTCCAGCCCTGCTAACACCAGCAATAAGGATCAATTGACTCATAATAAAAAAGCCCTGACGTTTACGACAGGGCTTCAATTTAGTGCTTTAATTTTCTTATTTGTACATCACCGAATCTACTGCCTCAAGCGTTCTCTTCACGTTAGGAAGAATGGCATCTATAAGGGTAGGAGCATAAGGCAATGGTAGGTCCATACTATTTACTCGTTTCACTGGAGCATCTAAATAGTCGAAGGCATCTTTCTGAATGTTGAAGGCAATGTCAGCAGAAATTGAAGCTAGTGGCCAAGCCTCTTCAACTACTACCAAACGGTTGGTCTTCTTCACAGACTCAACGATAGTTTTATAATCCAAAGGTCTTACCGATCTCAAATCGATTACCTCAGCATTTACTCCTTTTTTGGCCAATTCGTCAGCAGCCTCGTTCACTACTTTCATCATTTTACCGAATGAAACCAAAGTAACATCGCTACCTTCTTTCACAATGTGAGCCTGACCGATTGGTAACAAGTATTCTCCTTCAGGAACTTCACCTTTATCACCATACATTAACTCAGACTCCATGAAGATCACAGGGTCGTTGTCTCTGATAGATGATTTCAAAAGTCCTTTTGCATCGTATGGGTTAGAAGGAACTACCACTTTCAATCCAGGGGTGTTGGCATACCAGTTCTCAAAGTTTTGAGAGTGCTGCGAGCTCAACATACCTGCATTACCGGTTGGTCCTCTAAATACGATTGGCATTGGAAACTGGCCACCTGACATCGACATCATTTTTGCAGCTGAGTTGATCACCTGGTCAATAGCTACCAATGAAAAGTTGAATGTCATGAATTCAATGATAGGGCGGAGGCCATTCATAGCGGCACCTACACCAATTCCGGCAAATCCGAGTTCGGCAATAGGAGTATCAATTACTCTTTCTGCTCCAAACTCATCGAGCATGCCCTGGCTTACTTTATAAGCTCCGTTGTACTCTGCAACTTCTTCACCCATGAGAAAGATTTTTTCATCTCTTCTCATTTCTTCCGACATGGCTTCTCTTAGGGCTTCTCTGAATTGTAATTCTCTCATTGAACTCTTGTTAAACGGCCGTAAAAATAATCAATCAGGGTTCAAATCCCAACATAGATTTATAATAGAATCAGCATAAAAAAAGCCTCGGATAAACACCCGAGGCTCTTTCATTTTGAAGTATGTTTTCTTAGTTAATCAAGTCCATGAAGGCTTGAGAACCAGTGTATTGTCTGAATTCAAGATCAGTAGCAGCTTTAGCTTTCAAAGAAGAATCTGCATTGATAGCGTTTCTCAAGTGCTCGATAACTTTGTTTTCGTTGTCTTGACGTGCAGCAGCTACAGCAGCAACATAGTGCGCCATAACGTAAGATCTGTCACTGCTAATTACGCTTTCCAAAGTAGACTGTGCATTTCTGAAGTCTTTTCTAAGCAATTGAACCAAACCTTTGTTGAACTGATCTACAGATCTGTTAGTAGCTCTGTTCAAAGAAGCGATGGCTAGATCGTAACGACCTACTTTGATTTCAACAGCACCTTTAGCACCATTAACACCTTGGCTAACTTCGTTACCAGGATTCATTCCGGCAGCTTTTGTCAAAGCATCGTGAGATCCCCAAAGGTTGCCTTGCATTGCTAGAGCCATACCAATGTTGGCTTGAGCAAATACGTTAGACTGTTTTTGGTTAGAGATGTTGAAGTGGTTCAAAGCAGTGCTTACGTGATTAGTCATTTCTCTACCTGAAGTCTGCATGGCTAGTTGCAAGTGAACAGCTCCTAAGTTGTTATGAACAACATAAGTATCGTTTTTCTTAGCAGCAGCTTCGTAGATTTTTTGCTTCTCAGTTAAAGACGGGTTGTTAGCAGCAGCATAAAGCATTTCTTCAAGAGAAAGTGCATCAGCAGAAGCAGAACCGTTAGCGATTTGGTTAGCCAAAGTAGAAATCTCTTCTCTAGACTTTTTAACCTTCACAGTCAATACTTCAGTTTTAGCAGTTCTCAATTGAGGATAGATATCAGTGAAAACTTTCTTGTAAGTGCTTAATCCTTGCAATTGTTTCTCTTTCTGCTCGAATGAACCAGTACCGTTGATAATTCTTGTCCACTCAGACTTTTCAGATGAAGAGATACCGTTGTAGCTAGCCAACATCGTTTTCAAACCATTCCAATCTTGAACGATTGGCTTCTGGATGAATCTGATTTGGTCAGCCATGCCTTGGTAGTCATACTTATCCATTTCCTCTCTGTACCATTTTTCGATGGCAGCTGCTCTGTCTTTAGATAAGTCTGAGTTGATAGTTTCTTTACCTTCAGGAGAGTGAGTACCAGTGATGGTAACAGTTCTGGTTACGTTTTTCTCTGCAATGAAAGCAGCGAATTTTGTTCCTCTGTCACTGTTTTTCTCTGAAGTTTTGAAAACTGATCTTCCTTGATCGAAGAAGAATTCAACATTAGTAGGGATCAACTCTTCCTGATCGTTATATCCGTGAGGGGCATAAGATGCATAGTAAGAAGGTTGAACTAGTGTAGAAGTAGTAATTACTCCATCCGCAATTCCCAATCTATCCGTTTCCAGGAAGTTTCCGTTTTTAGGGTTCAACGCTTTGCCTTGAACCTGAAGGCTACCTCTGCTCATGGCATCAGTATATGGGAACGAGAATGACTCAGTAACTGAAGGTTGCTCAGTTCCAGAGTTAGGGTAATCTACCGCTCTGAACTGAATAGTTTTCAGTTGACGCTCTTGAGTACCAAAAGTGTAGAAAGTATTGATTTGATACACTTTGTTTGGTTTCAACATCTTCAAAGGAAGATTAGCGGTCATGTCGAACTTAACAGAGTCAGCGTGAACTTCAAGCGGAGTTGGGTCTACTGACAACTGTTGGTCTTTTGCCATTTTCTTCATTTGGCTCAGTGCACATCCCGATAGGGTAAAAACGGCAACTAGAGCAAATAGAAAAAACTTTTTCGCAGTTTGGGTTTTCATAAGAATTTTGATTGTTTTCGTCTGTTTAAGCCTGATTTAGCAGGGTGCAAGTTTAATAATTTTTTAGTACTTTCCGATTTCAGCTATTAGAAATTGTTCCTAAATTCGTACAACTTAAGCGAAATGGAAAGAATTCAACAGTTTTTTGAGAACCAAGCCTTTGGTGTTTGTACCAAACTTGGAGAGAAGTTGAACCTTTCAACTTCCAGTATAAGGCTTTTCTTTATTTATTCATCGTTTTTGACGTTCGGATCGCCTCTTATTGTTTATCTGGGGCTTGCTTATGTGATCAACATCCGTAAACACCTGAGAAGAAGACAAAATCCGGTTTGGTATAATTAAAGAGCCTAAAGTTGATCGAAGGTCTTTTTGCCTTTTACAAAGTACTGCCAAGCAATAAACCCTTTGTAGGTGGGAATGTTCACAGATTGTGGTCGAATTTTTATTCTCTTTCCCCAGGTTTTGGGTAAATAGATCAGTGTACTCCAATGAGCGTGTAGAATAGCTAAGCCATGTTGAGGGCCACTTTGAAGTGAGAATTTCAACAGTGCAGACCAGTCAAGCAATATTCTCAGTGGTAATTTCCAGATAAGCTGTAAAGTTCTTTCATTCTTAATGATTAAGCTTAAGCCATTTCTAAAGTTGAGATATGTCTTTTTAGGTTTAGCTTTATTCAGAGTTCCTCCTCCTAAATGATAGACAGTACTATCAGGACTAAAAACTACCTTGCTTCCCGAATTCCAGATTCTCCAACATAAATCTATTTCTTCCATATGGGCGAAGAAGTCAGAGTCTAGCCCACCTAAATCTAGATAAGTTTGTCTGTGGACGAAAAGGCAGCTGCCAGAAGCCCAGAATATTTCCTTTGAATCGTTGTACTGGTTCTTGTCAGCTTCTAGTGTTTCAAAGATTCTCCCTCTGCAAAATGGGTAGCCCATAATGTCAAGGAAGCCGCCAGCCGCTCCGGCATATTCGAAATGACTTTTCTTTTTATAGTCTAGTATTTTAGGTTGAACCGCTTTTACGTTTTTATCTTTTTCAACTTCCTTTAAAAGAGGGGCTGTCCAATTAGCCGTTACTTCAACATCTGTATTTAGAAGTACCGTATACTCTGATTGAATAAGTGGAAGTGCCTTATTATAGCCATCGCAAAAGCCATGGTTCTTTTCAAAACAAATAAGCTTTACTTGAGGGTAGGTTTCTTTCAAATAGCTTACCGAAGAGTCAGTAGAGCCATTATCAACCACATAGATGCTATGAGGCTGACTGTGTTCAACCACGGAAGGTAAAAAAGTTTCTAAGTGTTTTCTCCCATTGAAATTGAGGAGAACAATGGATAGTTTCTCCATTAAAATAGGTTGCCGAAGTCCATCCCCGGAATATTGGGCATTAGCCCATCTGTACTTTTCTTAATTTCTTCTTTTGCACGAATGTCGGCCTTTTCCAAAGCGTTGTTGATAGCCGCTACGGTAAGGTCTTGCACCATTTCTTTATCGTCCTTGCTCAAGAGACTTTCATCTATTTCAATAGAAATAACGCTCTTTTTGCCATTGACTGTAGCCTTAACCATGCCGGCACCAGCTTCTCCCGTTTCTTCTATAAATTCTAACTTCTCCTGGGCTTCCTTCATTTTGGCTTGCATCTCCTTCACCTTGCCCATCATTTTCATCATATCAAACATGGCTGCTCAATTTTTTTCAAAACTATCGAATTAAAACAAAACTACCCGATTTTGTAATGGGCAGATTGTCTGCATTTTGAAATGTAAGCTGGTACAGATAAGTTCCACTGTTTACAGGCTGACCCTCGAACTCACCATCCCATCCCTGGGTTGGGTCGGTAGAGCTGAAGAGTAAAGTTCCCCATCGGTTAAAAATACTCAGCCGAAAGTTAGCGTAGATACCATCGTTGATTTTGAAAATATCATTCACACCATCTCCATTGGGGCTAAATGCATTCGGAATACTGAGGCTTGTAGAAATTACAATGCATATTTCACCAGAAAGTGCTGAGATGTTTCCACATTCGTCTGCATAGGCTATTTGATAACATACTTCCTTAGTTCCACCCGGAATGGTGGTGTCTGTAAGCTGTGTAGAGGAAATTCTGAATACCTCTTGAAAGTCGGGGTCTATGTCTTTTCTATATAATATGTACTCTCCTAAGGAGAAATTGGTACTAGGAAAAGTGAGATTTACTACGGCTCCATTGAGCACGGCTATGGGATCTGCAGGTGATGGAAGAGTAGGAGGGTTGGCATCAAAGGGTATAAAACTGCCACTTGTAGAAACTATGCCATTAATTGTTGTGGTCATGGAGAATTCTCCTAGTTCTGTACAGTTATTGAAGCTTATTGTTTCTCCAATGTTTTGTGCTGTATTGAATGATTGAAAAACATTTCCATCCCTTAATAAATCTATAGAGCTAAAGTTTTGATTGCCCGTGGCCCATGTCAAACTCATGTCAAATGTTGTGTTTACGGATTCACTTAGTTGATCAAAACCAATGGAGTAGCCTACGCTTGACTCTGAACTGTTGGTCTGGCATTGATCTTCAGCAACAATCTTGAAACCATAAAACTCTGTACTGGTGTTGAAAGAAGGCTCGTCAAGGGTAATTGATTGAGGGTTGCTGGTAGGGTTCAAGGTAGTCAAGTCCTGAAACCCGGAGCCTCTGTCAATTTGTAAGGTGTAGATGAGAGCGGCATCCAAGGCATCGTAAGTTAGGGAGATAATAGTTTCGTCTTCAACCGTAATCGAGTTTAAAACGGGTGTAGGGATTTGATCAAAGGCAGTAAAAACCTCTTCGTAAGTTGAACAACTAAAGTAATCCCCATTATTGAATCTTCCCTGAATATTAATAGCATAGGTTCCATTTGTTGCGAAGGCATAAGATACAGGAGAGTCTCCATCGACTAGCATTGTGTTTCCATCTCCAAATTGGATAAAATAGCCATCGTAGGGATCCTGGTTTTTGTCAAACATTAACTCAACGGAATTGCTTGAGCATCCCCTGACAGAAACAGAAGGACGTTGGTCTGCAACAACTGTTATTTCAAGAATGTCTGTTCTATCTGCATCGCTTCCAGTGCCTGATTGGTCTACGACTACTACATAAAAAACTCCAGGGTCTGTATATGTATGTGCTTCACTCGATCCCTCATTAAATGAACCCTCAAAGCTGGTA
Source organism: Cytophagia bacterium (assembly GCA_013373005.1). Lineage (GTDB taxonomy): Bacteria > Bacteroidota > Bacteroidia > Cytophagales > Cyclobacteriaceae > Roseivirga. The sequence goes on from JABXIP010000436.1 coordinate 11,839, forward strand.
CTATTAATCGGGTCTGTGGCGGATCCTTCAAATCCATAGAAAAGAGCCCCAGCTCCAGTTCTAGTATGTGTTATGATTATGGTTAACCCCTGACAGCCATAATTGTAATTGGCTTCAATCCATCCTTTTTGACTCGAGAATTGTGCCAGCAGGTTTTGTGACGCTACAAACCCGAGGAATAATAGCAGGTATCGAAACGCCTTGTTTATATCGCCATATTTAAAGGAAAATGTGCACATGCTGCATTCTTTCCAATAAACGCCTGGTTTACCGGAAACTTATCAAATAAGGCAAAAGTAATCGGCTTTTGCTAGTGATCCTCCTCCTGTAAATTTTTGATTACATCTTCAATTGAGAACATGTCTTGTTTACCCGTTTCCATGTACTTCAATGTGAATCGTTGTTGTTTTATTTCTTCGGAACCGATTAACAAAACATAGGGAATCCCCTTTTTATCGGCATAGCCCAGCTGCTTTTTCATTTTAGCAGGTTCTGGAAAAACCTCAGATGCAATACCTGCAGCCCGTAGTTGTCCCAATAGTTGCAGGGCTTGCTTCTGAGCTTCATCATCGAATGGCACCAATAAAACTTTTGAGTACTTGGCATCTGAATTAGGGAAGAGATTCAGCTCTTCTAGTGTATCGTAAATCCTGTCTATACCGAAGGAAATTCCAACTCCCGAAATTCCTTGTAGACCAAAGATACCGGTGAGATTATCATAACGTCCACCGGCAGTTATAGTGCCCATTTGGATGGAGGTTGGCTTTACTTCGTAAATAATTCCGGTGTAATAGGATAGGCCTCTTGCCAGTGTGAAATCAACTGAGATTTTATCTGTCAAGAATCCGAGTAGGCTTAGATTGTTAAGTGTTTCTTTTACTTCGGCAATGCCCAGCATTCCTACTTCAGAGTTTGCTAGAATATTGGCAAGCTCATCGAGCTTGGAGGTGTTATTTCCTTCAATAGCTAAGATGCTTTCTAATGTTTGAAGAGATTGCTTGGTCAATCCCACTTCACTCAGCTCACTAAATACCTTTTCCTGACCAATCTTATCTAACTTGTCGAGAATTACACAGAACCTGCCGAACTCGTCCTTTGCTCCGCATACTTCTGAAATACCTTCAAGTATTTTTCTGTTGCTGATTGATATCTGATAAGCATCGAATGACAGTTTCTTGTATACCTCCTGAACCATGGCCATAAGTTCTGCTTCGCAAACCAAAGAATTGGTGCCAATGATGTCGGCATCACATTGGTAAAACTCACGATATCTTCCCTTTTGTGGTCGGTCTGCCCTCCAAACAGGCTGAATCTGATATCTTTTGAAGGGAAAAGTTACATCATGCTGATTCATCACCACATACCTGGCAAAAGGCACGGTCAGGTCATATTTAAGCCCTTTTTCTGAAATCTTTGGGCTTAGCGTTTTGTAGCCCTCCGTCAGTTCAGTATCACTTACTTTGCTTAAGAAATCTCCTGAGTTTAGAATTCTGAAAAGCAATTGATCGCCCTCATCTCCATATTTGCCGGTTAGTACCGATAGATTTTCCATGGCAGGGGTTTCCAGCGGCATAAAGCCATATTTCTTAAATACCTCCTTAATGGTATCTATGATATAGTTGCGCTTGAACATTTGTTCAGGGCCAAAATCTCTGGTGCCTTTTGGTAATGAAGGTTTTTGAGCCATTTCTCTCAATTTTTGCCAAAACTAGTAAAAGGAATCTTTACCTCGTAATTCACTCCAAGATGAAAACAGAAAATCATTCACTTTTATTTGATGAAATTTTCGAAAATGAATATTAATCCAGTATCTTTGCCCCTCATTTAGAAATAAGGTCTTAGTCATGGGAGTTACAAGATTAAAGAGAAAAGGCAGAAGAAATAAGCAGAGATCTGCTCAGAGAACAAATCAAATAAAGCAATTGACCGCTAAGCCGGTATTGAAAAACGTTGATAAAGAAGAGCTAATCGCTTCTTTTAAGGCTGAAGAGCCAAAGAAAGCTCCAAAAGCAAAGAAAGAAGAAGCACCAGTAGAAGAGGCTCCGAAAGCTGAAGCAAAGAAAGAGAAGGCTCCTAAAGCTGAGGCTAAGAACGAAAAAGCTCCTAAGGCCAAAGCTGCTCCAAAGAAAAAAGAAGCTAAAGCTGAAGAAGCTCCTGCAAAAGAAGAAACTAAGTCTGAAGAAGACGCTGCAGAGAAGTAATCTCCTTTAGAATAAAAATATAGGTCCTGGCTAGCTAGTCAGGACTTTTTTTATGCCTGCGCTCTTTTGCCAAGCTCTATTACTTCCAGATTTTTAATTTCTCCAGCTTTCAAATCAAATCTTAGGAGGGTTCTCATCTGGTGAAATCCATGCTTTCCCGCAGCTCCAGGATTCATGTAGAGAACTCCTAATTCTCGGTCCATCATTACTTTGAGAATATGGCTATGACCACAGATAAAGAGCTTTGGTTGATGCTTCAGAATAAGCTGTCTTACTCCTTTAGCATATTTGCCGGGCTTTCCTCCAATATGAATCATAAGAGTTTTTATGCCTTCATGTTCTAGTAGAAGGTATTCAGGTAACTCTTTTTGCATCAATGGGGAGTCAATGTTACCGAAAACAGCCTTGGTAGGCTTGAATTCTGATAGCTTTTCAAGCACATGATTTTCTCCAATATCTCCGGCATGCCATATTTCATCACAGCTTTGAAAGTGATGAAATACTCTCTCGTCAAGGTAGCTATGAGTATCTGAGATTAGCCCAATTTTCATGTCTCAAAAATGGGGAACTTTTGCCACACAACAGGTCATGAATTAAATAGTTCTCTTATTGGATTGGTGGTTATTTTGCTTCTTACAGTTGCCCACCTATTGGTTGATGATGAAAAACCGACAATTTCTTTTTTTAACATGAACGTATGTTCATATTTGTGACAAACAAACCTGTCCAAATGGAAGAGCAGCTTAACCTTGATAGAGTTGAGAGAATTGCTTTTGTGCTAAAAACAATTGCGCACCCAATGCGAGTTGGCATTATTGATTTGCTGAATGAGCATGAGAAGATGTCTGTAAACGACATCACTTCCTATCTTGGACTTGAGCAGTCCCTTACTTCTCATCACTTGGCTAATATGAAAATGAAAGGAATCCTCGGGAGTAAAAGAGAGGGTAAAAACATTTTCTACTTCCTCAGAATGAAAGAGGTGGTTGATTTGATTAAGGTTCTGGAAGATGTAGACGTAATCGTCTTTTAGGTTTCTCTCCTTAGCTATAACAATTAACTTAGAAAAACACTTCTAATGTTATGGCACTTCAGTCTATAAACCCTTTTAACAATCAGCTCGAAGCAGAATTTGAAGAGCACTCAGATGCCTATGTTCAATCTGCTTTGGAAAGATCAGAAACAGTTTTTCAGGCTTGGTCGGCTGAGTCGTTTTCAAATAGATCTAAACTCTTCATAAGGCTAGCTGAGTATCTCAAAGAGCAAAAGGAGTATTTGGCTACTCTCATGACCTTGGAAATGGGTAAAACCATAAATGAGGGAATTGCAGAGGTGGAGAAATGCGCATGGGTTTGTGAGTATTATGCGGAGAATGGAGAGAAGTTTTTGAAAGATGAACCGCTATCTGTGGACACTGGAAAGGCTTTTATTAGCTATGAACCGCTCGGTTGTATTTTGGCTGTGATGCCGTGGAATTTTCCACTTTGGCAGGTTTTTAGATTCGCAGCCCCCTCACTGATGGCGGGTAATACCGGAATGCTCAAACATGCTTCTAATGTTCCTCAATGTGCTCAGGCTATTGAAACGGCCTTTATAGAAGCTGGGTTTCCAGTAGGGGTGTTTCAGAACCTACTGATTTCATCCTCTAAGGTGGAAGCTCTTATTAATGATGATCGCATTAAGGCAGTGACACTCACTGGAAGCGAACTGGCTGGTTCTAAGGTTGCTGAAGCAGCCGGAAGAAATATCAAGACTACTGTTCTTGAATTGGGAGGAAGTGACCCATTCATTGTGCTTTCGGACGCTGACTTGGATAGAACAGCCCGAATAGCAGCTAAGGCTCGTATGATTAACTGCGGTCAAAGCTGTATTGCTGCCAAACGTTTCATAGTGGTGGAAAGGGTTTATGAGGAATTTCTTTCACGATTCACAGCTCATATAAAGACTTATGTTCCCGGAGACCCTGGTTTGAAAACTACCAATTGCGGACCAATGGTATCTCAAAAGGCTGCTAAAGAACTGGCAGGTCAGGTGAGTGAATCAGTGAAGAAAGGAGCTAAAATACATGTAGGAAGACAATATGTGGATTCCGAAGGAGCATTCTTTCAACCTACCATATTGACGGAGGTAAAAAAGGGTATGGCTGCTTATGATGAGGAATTGTTCGGCCCTGTAGCTTCAGTAATCAGGGTTAAAAATGTAGAAGAGGCTATTGAAGTTGCCAATGATTCAAGGTTTGGTTTGGGAGGCTCAGTTTGGACTCAAGATAAAGATTTGGGTTTGCAAGTAGCAAGAAGAGTGAAGACCGGAGCAATGTTTGTAAATCAAATGGTGGCTTCAGATCCAAGGCTTCCTTTTGGGGGAATCAAGAAATCAGGTTACGGAAGAGAGCTTTCTCATTTAGGAATCCGGGAGTTTGTTAATCAAAAAACTATAGTAGTTGCCTAGAGGTAACCCATCACCTTATAGGTTGCTATTCCAACCCATTCCTTAAAAAGCTTCTCCCATTTATCTATGGCATTGGCTCTTGGTATCACTACATCTTCAAAGTTGAAGGTTGGTCTGTCTGTTAGATATCCGGCAGGAAAAACATCGAACTCAACCCCTTGCTTTTTCAGACAGAGTTCTGAGCGTTTCATATGAAAAGCAGAAGTAACCAAAAGGTATTTCTTGCCTCTAAAGTCTCGATTTAATATTTCTGCCGTTTTGACGGCATTTTCATAAGTGTTTACCGCTTCTGACTCCACTGTGACTGCCGAGTCTGGTACTCCTGCCATAGTAAGGAAAGACTTTAGTCTATTCGCAGCTGCACTGTTTTCTACTTGCGCAAATCCTAAGCCACCACTTACTATAATGTGTTTTACTTTTCCTTCATTATATAGCTGTAAGGTATGAGTGATTCGATCTGCTCCATCATTAAAGTATACTCTGTCTCTAGGTGTTTTACTACCTCTTGTGACTCCTGAGAAGACAATGGCCACATCATATTCGCCAATTTCCGAAAAGGGAACAGGTTCGTATTCCCACCATAGCATGACTCTATTTGCGATGTATTGATTGGAAAAGAAGGCCAAGAGTCCAAAGCCAATCCAAAAGCATCTCTTTTTCCATTTTGGTTGCTTCAGGAAAACGGAAAGGATAAGAAGTCCAAGAATCCAGGTTAATGGGCGGACAAAAAAAGCGAGTATTTTAGAGAGGATGAAAAACATGAGGTTTCTTCCGGTGAAAATAATCTCAAATATTCGATTAACCTTATCTTTTGATAATCAATAAGATATGCGTGTTTTGTTGAATCTCATCGAACAATTTTAGTAATGTCTGTAATGACTTATTTAACACCTCGTCTCTAGAACTGAATGGAGTTGCAAGAATTTAAAACTAAGGTCTTACCACTAAAGGACCGGCTGTATCGAATAGCAATACATATGCTGAAGTCGGTAGAAGAGGCTGAAGATGCACTTCAAGATGTGATGGTAAGGCTTTGGGATAAAAGAGAACAACTGAAGGAGTACAGAAGCGTGGAGGCATTTGCTGTGACAGTAACCAAAAACAGGTGCCTGGATAAGCTCAAAAGCAAAAAGCACAAATTCCACCTCGATGTACAAGAATTGGAAATGGACTCCGGATTCGAAAGTCCATATAAGAAGCTCGAGTTAAGCGAGAGCATGAAAGTAATGGTTAGGGCTTTTCAGGAATTACCTGAGCAACAACGGCTCTTGATTACGCTGAGAGATTTGGAAGGCTTTAGTTATGAGGAAATAGCAGAGCAGACGGGTCTACAGATCAATAATATAAGAGTTGGGCTTTCTAGGGCTAGAAAGGCGGCAAGAGAGGCTTATTTAAAAGTAGCAGATTATGAACAACAATAAAGACATAGAAAAGCTGATAGAAAAGTATTTCAACGGGGAGACTTCTCTGGAAGAGGAAAAGCAACTCCAAGTTTTCTTTCAAGGAGAAGATATCCCGGTTGAGTTGAGAACTTATCAGGATCAGTTTTTAATGAGTGGTAAGCTCAATAGCCTAAGTGCTGATAGCTTCTCCGATGATGATCTTTTCGCCAAACTAGAAAAGCAGTCGGATTCTGGGAAAGTGGTTGACTTAAAACCTCAGACTTCTTCATTCCTCACCTGGACTTATAGAGTTGCTGCAGCGGTAGCGCTGGTAATGGTCGGTTTTTGGGTTGGAGGAAAATTCAGCACACAGGGAGATGTAGAGGAAATTCAGAAGGAGTTAGCGGCCCTTAAAAGTCAGTTACAGAGCAGCTCCGCGAGCGGAAGATTGCAGGCGGTGAGTAATGTAAAGAACTCGCAGTCGTCTAATGAAGAGATGGTGCTAACGCTTGAGGCGGTTATGAAGAATGATCCGAACATGCATGTAAGAACCAAAGCTATTGAAGCACTGGCCAAAATAGGAAAACAAGGCACAATTGTGAAGACACTTTCTGATGCTTTGCTTGAAGAGACAGAACCGGCAGTTCAAATAGCAATTATTGATGCCTTGATTAGCCTGGAAGAGAAATCGGCAATCGAATCTTTAGAGAAGCTAACAGAAGGTGAAGATGTGCTGAAGGAAGTGAAGGATGAAGCCTACATGGGCATCTTCAAACTGAAAGAAATGTAAAACAACAATTATAGATAAAAGGACGGTCCAAAGGTTAAAACTCATCCCGAGGTATCGGGAACAAAACAAAAAAACGATGAGAATGAACAGATTAAATAGAGCAATGATGGTGGTGACATTAGTGGCCATCGGTTTAATGAGCGCAAATGCTCAGGATTACAAAATGGCGGTGTCAAGCCCTGCAGGTAAGACTTTGCATGTAAAGGAGGTTAACAATGTAAGGGTTGAAGCTTACGATGGAACTGAGATTCAGATAGAAACTAGCAACAAAGGTGGTAGACCAGAGCGAGCAGAGGGTTTAAAGCCGCTTAGTGCGAGGGGCGAGGATAATACCGGAATAGGTTTGAACGTAACTTCAGAGGGTGATAATATCACTATTTTTCAGGCAGCCAGAAGAGAGGATGGTCTTTTCAAAATCAAGGTGCCAAAGGGAATGAAGGTTCAAATTGAACACACTGGTCAGTATGAAGGAGAAAGGATAGTAGTGGTTGGAGTCTCTTCTGAATTGGAAATATCTGCCAGATACAATGACGTGGTTATGGAAAATGTGACTGGTCCGGCTTTGGTTAATACAGTTTACGGAGATTTGGA
>JABXIP010000041.1 GCA_013373005.1 Cytophagia bacterium
CTTGCTTTTGTTTGCAGCCGAAAAGCATTGCTAAAAAAATGGCCGCTAGTATTGTGTTCCTCATTATGCTAAAAATAGTTTCAAATTATCTGAATTAGAAACTATTGAGAAAGAAAGTTTTAGTTGATATGTTTTATGAGTCTATTTGTATGTATTTAAGGGTATTAAGTAAAACTTATGAAGATTTGACTTGCCTTCATTAATCACATTACGTTTTAGTAACTGTCCATTATAAATACCAAGAGGTGTAAAATCTAAGATCCAACCCTTATCAATGGCTTGATAATCCGATGTGAAATGCCTTGGTGCAAATCCATGGGATTTAAATAAGGTGAGTTTTTCTCCATCTTCCTTTAACAAATAGCGTTGATGAGTTGCCTCATCATAGTATCTTCTGAAAGTGTATTGCTGGCCATACTCTACATAAATTCCTGCTTTAAGAATGTCGGGAGGGTTGAATCCAATGACTAGGAAGGAGACATCAGTCGGTAGGTGAATAAATAGTTCCTTATGAGCCTGAGAATAGATAAAAACAGGAGTGCCTTGGGGCCTTTGAGGATGTTTCTGAACCCCTCCTTGATGACTTGTTCCGTATGTTTCAGTTCTCTTAAGGGAGGTTCCAGCCGAATCGATATACACATTGTATTGTTCTCTTTCATTGATAAAAACAATAAGGCTTTTCTGAGCATCGAAGAAGAAAATAGTCTTTATAGTTCCTCTTGGTGCTTTTGGTAAGGCTTTAGTCTCCAATAAAGAAATCTTGTCTGACTCAATATGAAAGTTGTAAGATTCCGACCCAGCTTGAAGGAAATATCTGTTTTCTCCCAAAGCAGCCAAGATGGTCTCCGAAATTTCATCTGATTTATAGTCAATGGGTAGCTGATCTATAAGTTTGTTATTTTCACCGTAAAGCGACACGTAGGCTTCATTATTCCATTGATGAAAAGTTAACTTTTGCTGACCGGGCAGAAGCAACAACCTAAAGTCTCCATCGGTTTCACCCTCAAAATAGGGTCTTTGTGCTAAAAGGTTGGATACTGAGCTAATACATATAACTGCAAGAAGTAAAACTTGTACTCTCATCTTACTAATTCTAGTAATTGAATTGTTGAGTTCTCCCATTCAAAGGCAACAATTCTACGGTTGTCTAATAGCGCAAAAGTGCTATAACTGCTTTCCTCAGGCAGATTGATTTGCTCCTTCTGAACCCAGGTATTGTTCTGGAATTGATAGGTAAAGATTTTGTTGATGATGGTGTCTTCTCTGCCATCCATTGTTGAGGTAAGAAGGTATAGCTTGTTTTTGTAAAACCTTGAACATTTAATAATAACCACACCAGATGCAACAGGTTTGACTTGACTTTGCCCTGAGCCACTTAATTTGATGTCAGAGTTTTTTTTGTAAGCTACTCTTTTAGCAATGGTAGGGTTCTCTGAAAGGTCAAAAGCATCGATTATCTCCCATTCCTCATTAAACATTTCAATAATAGGGGGACTGTAATTAACTACAGATATAAATTGATTTTTAAAGGGGTGTATGTCTCTGCCAAGGATTGACTCTCTAAAATCTCCTTTGAAATTGATGTCGGTCAGGAACTTTTTATTCCTGAAATCATAGGCCTTAAGATCAGCGGTGCGATCTAAAGCAGACTTATAATAAAAGACTGATGCATGTAGGAAGGGATGGCGAATTAGAGATGCCTCAAGAGTTGATGGAGAACCAATAAGTTTTCCATCCTGTGAGTACTCAAGCAATTTCCTTTGTCTGGTGTCCAAAACCAATAAGTTGGATGAGCCCTCGGTATTGAATAGAAATTCAGGTTTTTCCATTTCATTGGGTCCCATGCCTTGTTCACCGAATTTAGAAATGAAGTTTAATTCTGCGTCTGTTTTAAGAATTGAGGTTAATCCTTGGTCTGAAAAGAATATATGATCGTTCTTAAAGAGGATGTCTGTTACGTTGACAACAAAGTCTTCACCATTGTATTCTTGTATTTCTTTGAGGACTTTGGTTTGGATGATTTCCTGAGCACTAAGGCTAGTAATTGATGTTAGACCAATAAGAAGGATTATAGCAAGCAGCTTTTTCATAGGGATTGATGTGTTTATTTACGGATGTGCCCCAGTCCGTAAAAGTTCTATATCAAACCTTAATTCTTTATGGCTTTAAGGAATATCACTTATTTACTGGAGAGTAAACATCAAAAACCAGCTGGTCTTCATTGTTTTCATAGGCTTCTCTATTGGCTAAATGAAGCCCGTATTGGTTCACAAAAGTCATGTCCATATTATACTTGCCTTTGGGTAGTTCCAGATCCGCCAGCTTGTTAAAGTTTTCATCGGTAATCACTATGCTGTACTGCATGCCATCTCGACCCAATGCGTATTGATCTTCTGTTCTTTCTTGCAAGGCAACGCGGAAAAAGTGTTTTTCAAAAGTGGAGTAGAACAAACCTAAATAGAATGCCTTTTTATTGGTTTCAGAATTAATCTCCAGGAAACTATAGCCATAATTTGGGTGCTCGGAATTCTTCTTAGGAAATGGTTTGAATTCACCGATGAAGCTAGAGCTTAATTCCTTTTCTTCAATTACAGACTGAGGGTTTTCAATATTAGAAATGCTCACTTTAGGGTTCTTAGCAAATGAAGTAATAATGCGGTTATCATCAATTACAGCTGTGGAGGCATAAGGGAGTAAAACGCCCCAAAACTCATCGAAGAGAATAGATTGATTAATCTCCAGATATTCTTTCTCCTTAGTTTCGAGGTTCAGTTTAATCATAAAGACTAAAGAGCCGTCTTCACTTTTAAGTTGACCGCTGTTCACCACATTGATATATAAATCATTGTCTTTTTTAAAGACTGGAGAATTAGGAGAAGTCTCCAGATAATACCCAAGGTATTTCTTTTCGCTCTCTTTTGTTCCGGGAGGCGTTAAGCTATAGCTGTCTATCTTTTTGCCATTTCCATCCATCAAGAAAACTTTCGACTCCCAAGGGCTGAAAAGAAAGATGGAGTCTTTGTTGGTTTGAAAGTGACCCATATGGGCAATATTGCCAATGCCATCGGGGCCTTCTCGTTCAAAGAATACTTTGCTCTCCAGCTCACCACTTTCATAGTCGAAGTAATTTACGCTGGCATTCATCTGATTGAAAATGGAGAGTTTTGGCTGTTCATCCTCATTGAAAAGCACCAGCGACTGATTGGCAAATCTCATGGTGCTGTCTAAATGGAAAACTTTCTCGCCTGTTTTCTGGTAGCTGGTCTCTTCTGTATTGCTTATATCTCCAGCAGAGCTGCTGTTATCATTGCATGCAGAAATGCATATCAGGCAAAAGGATAATATGATAAATACGGAAAGCCTATGTGAGCTCTTATTTAAAATGGATGCAGTCATTGGAGTGTTTATTGAGAATTAGAAACGTTATGAATTTCTAAATAAAGCAATTTTCTGATAGAATGTGAGTCTTATTATATAGGTTGGAAAATTGCTTGAGGTTCAAATATTTAAATTTATTAATAAAAATTGGTCTGATTTTTTTTAATGACTACTTTGTTAGTTCATGCAGACACAAAGACCATTCAGGGTTGTAATTATCTTCCTGGTACTGGCCATTATTGGAGTGGCCTTTATCCCAAGGCTCAACGTAAATTTTACGCCCACTACTTCTACTCCAGTACTAACCATTAATTATAGACTAGACAATGCTTCTCCTGATATTGTGGAGCGGTTGGCTACTTCTCCCTTAGAGAATGCACTCTCTCAAATTGAAGGCACTAACAAAATAGAGAGTACATCCTCCTATAATAGTGGGTTTATTCGGATGACTTTCGATAAGGATTCAGACATGGAATTCCGGAAGTTTGAGGTCAACGCCATCATCCGTAATATCTATAAGAAGCTGCCTGAGAACTTAAGTTACCCACGGGTAGAGCAGTCTGGAGGAGAGCAGCAGGCCGATGAACAGCGCAGTGCCATTCTTATGTACTCCATTAATGGACCTTATGCTCCCTTTAAGTTGGAGGGAGATGTAAATGAGTTTATTCGTAAGCCCCTGGGTGAAATAAAGGATATTAATAGCATAGAAATTAGCGGAGGTAGCCCACTGCAGATTACGGTTGATTTTGATGCTCCTTCTTTATTGCGTTATGGTTTAAGCAAAGGCAGTATAAGCCAGGCACTCACCAGTTTTTCAAATGCCGTGTATGCAGGTTTGGCCAAAACACCTTCGGGTCAGCAGTTCTTCCTAAAAACTAATTCTCAAATTCCAGATATCTCCAGTTTGGAGCAGACAGAAATTACCAGAATTGATGGAAAGCCGGTTTACCTGAGCGATGTAGCAAAGGTCTATGTGGAAGAGCAGGAGCCTAGATCGTACCAAAGAATCAATGGTAAGAATGCGGTCTATATGTCTGTTTATGCCAGGTCTTCTGTGAACAAGGTGGTATTGGCGGATGAGATCAAACAAAAGATTGAATCGCTTAAGGCTGGGTTGCCATCGGGTATAGATGTTCGCCTGGAAAATGATGACACAGAATTTCTACGTGAGGAAATGGATAAGATTTATATTAGAACCGGTCTTTCTATCGGAATTCTGGTACTGTTTATTTTTCTTATTAACAGGAATGTGCGCTACCTTTTTACCCTGTTTCTGGGTATTATCGTCAATCTCTGTATTACAGCTATTATTCTCTATGCGCTCAATGTGGAGCTGCATATGTACAGCATTGCCGGCCTCACTATTTCCTTTGGTTTGATAGTAGACAATGCCATTGTTATGCTGGATCATCTTCATAAAAAGAAGAATTCCCGCATATTCCTTGCCTTGATGGCGGCTTCGCTAACCACCATTATGGCACTACTGATGGTACTTCTTCTACCTGAAGACGAACGCCAAAACCTCACAGATTTTTCGGTGGTCGTTTCCATCAACTTGGCTACATCTTTATTAATAGCGCTCTTCTTTACGCCATCGCTTTATATGTTGTTGTTTAAGGAAGAGCTACATCGCGCTAAAATGGTGGTGAGCATGCGAGGTCTAAGAAGGAGAGCTCGTTGGTTCAGAGGCTATAGTCGCAGTATTGGCTTTATTGTGAAATACAGAAAGGCATTTGTGGTTTTGGTTATTCTGGGCTTTGGCTTGCCTGTATTCAAATTGCCTGTTCAATGGGAAGGGCAAGAGTGGTACAATAAGTCTATCGGCAGTGATAAATACCAAGATGATATTAAGCCTATTGTAGACAAAGCGCTGGGAGGTGCACTAAGGAAGTTTGTTACAGAAGTTTATGAGGGCTATTACTATGGCACTCCTCAGCGAACAAGGTTGTCAGTCAATGCAAAGCTACCATTCGGAACAACTTTGAAGGACGCTAACTTTGTGATCTCCAAAGTTGAAGACTACCTGGATGGGGTAAAGGGAATTGACAAGTATGTGACTAATGTCCAAAATACTCAAGCGAGTATTAACATCACTTTTTTGCCAGAGTACGAGAATTCTGCTGTGCCTTATCAATTGAAGGGTAGGTTGCAGGCTCGTTCGCTCGATTTGACGGGGGTTCAATGGTCCATATACGGAATTGGCCAAGGATTTAGTGCAGGAGGAGAGAGCAATCAGACACCTAGTTACTCTGTAATTATGAAAGGCTATAATTACGATGAGCTGGAAAAGCAGGCTGAGGTTTTCGGTCAAATGCTGGTTGATGGCAACCGAAGGGTTCAGGAGGTAAAAACCAATGAGAAGCTGGGTTATTCCAGAGAAAAAACCACCGAATATGTGTTGAGCTTTGATGTAGACAGGTTGGCTCGTGCTGGCATTAGCCGAGGCAGAATAATGCAGACTCTGGGAGATTTGACAACTCCTCAGGGGCCTTCTCTCCAGGCTAATTTTAATAATGAGAGGCTACCAGTTTATATAAAGGCAAGTAATGCAGATGAGTTTTCTAAATGGGACTTAATGCAGGAGGCCTTGCCTATTGATACGGGAAGGTTCGTGAAGATTAAGGACTTTGCATCCCTCACATTTCAAGAGACCGCCAATGAGCTGAGAAAGGAAGACCGGCAATACCTCAGAAAACTGGCCTTCGATTATTTGGGTTCAGCCAAGTTTGGGCGAGAGTATCTGGATAATAGTATTGAGGTCATGGAGAAGCAAATTCCGGTAGGCTATACTATTGAGTCAGGAGGTAATTATATGAGGTTTGACCAACAGAAAAGGCAATACAGTCTGCTGTTGTTTCTCATGGTGGGGATCTTCTTTATTTGCGCTGTACTTTTCGAAAACCTTAAGCAACCCCTTCACATTATTGTCACTATTCCCATATCATTTATAGGCCTGTTTCTCATCTTCTCGGTCTTCGATTTCAGGTTCGATCCGGGAGGCTTCGCTGCCTTTGTCATGCTGGGAGGTTTGGTTGTTAATGCTTCCATCTTTATCGTGAACGACCTGAACAATAGCCGTCTGAAGAAGTATAATCGATCAGTACTTCGTTCTGTAATCGGTAAAGCTCAACCCATTATCCTGACTATACTTTCCACATGCTTTGGTTTGATTCCATTTCTGCTGGAAGGCGATTCTGAATATTTCTGGTTTGCCCTGGCCATAGGTACCATAGGTGGACTGATTTTCTCTATGGTAGCTGTGTTCCTTTGCTTGCCGGTGTTTTTGAGTAGGAGGAAGGCCACTTAAGGCAATATATTCTGATAGACAGGGTTTTATAAGAAATCAACCCAACAAACATGCGACAAACTATCTTAGCTATTCTTCTCTTTCTACCGTTTTGTATTTCACAAGCACAGCAAGCACCAATTGATGTTCATGGATTCAATAAGACCCTTCAGCTCGAAGAGCTTTTGACCCCAATTGATCTTCAGTCAGATATATTAATGGTTCAAGGTGTTACCTCTGATGACAAGTACCTCTATGTTTATAATCGAAAAGAAACTCCCATTGTAAAGGCATATCGTTTAACCGATGGAATGTATATGGGCGGTTTTGGGAGTATAGGTAAAGGGCCAGGAGAGTATGATCCATTTCTGTTCTCATCTAGTTTTAATGCTCGAAATGGCCAAATTATTACTCAAGACATGAAGTATGTTAGAATATTGAATGTAAAGGAATCGGCAGATAGGTTAAGTTTTGAAATGGTTAAGGAAGTAAGAATGCCTCCAGAATGGGATATTGTTAATCAAGGAATTTTGTTAAAGGACGATTTGTATGCCGGCTCAATAATGTTTACTGAAAAGGACTTTGTCACCTTTCCATTGTCTGATATGAGCTTAGAAGAACGAAATAGTCGTGTTGGTAGCTTCGGTGACTTTCCTCAGGAGTATCCTGATGTTCCGTTTAATGTATACCATGAATTATATCAAGGAATGTCGAGTTTCGCCTATAATGGAAATGCCTTGGTAAGGTATTATTCAAGGCTTCCTATGCTTCGGTTGTTCAGGCTACCTAGCGGAGACTATTTGGACATTCCCTTTAAACCAAAAAATGCTCAGATTAAGAATGTAAAATTAAATAAGAGTGGTAGGGGTATTGAGAATGGGCTTGATATGATTAACTATTTTTCCAATGTTCAAATGGGGAGAGAGTTTATTGTTGCCAGTTATCAAGAAGGAAAATATCGTAGAGTGGCCATGACAGGAATGGGCAATTTGGAAAGAGTCCCGTTGACGGATAAATATGTCTTGGTATTAAGCACCGAAGGAGAACTCTTGGCTAAACTTACTCCTCCAGAGTGGATGGGTTGGTTTCATGTTACGCCAAAAGATCAACTCATTGTTTTCCACCCGGAAATCTCAGATCAGCTTTTTATGGTAGATCTGAATCAGTTTAAATAAATACCTACACTCATGAATAAAATTACCTTATCGCTCACAATAACTTTCCTCTTGATTTACAATTTGAGTATTGCACAGAAGTCTCCTATTGATGTTCATGGATTCAATAAGACCCTTCAGCTCGAGGAACTTCTAACACCCATTGATCTTCAGTCTGAGATATTTCTAATTAAAAGAGCCACTTCTGATGACAAGCATCTTTTCGTTTTTAATGATAAAGAGAGCCCGGTTATAAAAGCATATCGTTTAAGTGATGGTAAGTATGTTGGTGGCTTTGGTTCGATGGGTCAAGGACCGGGAGAGTTTGATGGTTTCAATCGCGGTGCTTTCAATGCCAGAAAAGGTCAGTTGGTAACTCAGGACCGGAAATATGTTCGGGTTTATGATGTGCTGGATTCAAATGGACAGCTGGAGTTCGAAAAGATTAAAGAAGTTAGAATGCCTACTGAATTAGGCATTGTTAATCGGGGAATGTTAGTGAATGATGATCTCTATGGTGGATCAATTATGCTTACCGAGAAAGACTTTGTTACCTTTCCTTTATCAGAAATGAGCATTGAGGCACATAATCAAAGTGTAGGGAGTTTTGGTGACTATCCTCAGGATTATCCCGAGATTCCATCAACAGCTTATTATCACCTCTATCAAGGACAGACGAGTTATGCATACGATGGCGAAGCATTGGTTAGGAGCTATTCAAGGGTTCCGCTAATGAGGTTGTTTAGTTTACCTGACGGTGGCTATAAGGACATTCGTCTTAAGCCAAAAAACCGTCAAATTAAGAACCTTGAGCCTGATCCCCGTGGAAGGAGTATACAGAATGGGATTCAAATGCTGAGCTATTTTTCTGGTGTGAAACTGGGTATGAGCTACATAGTTGCAGAGTATCAAGAGAGTAAATTCGAGAAAGTTGAAATGTCTGCGATGGGAAACTCGCAACGTGTACCGCTTACAGATAAATTCCTTTTAGTTTTTAGTAGGGAAGGAGATTTGTTAGCTAAACTTTCTCCACCTGAATGGCTGGAGCAATATCATGTTACCCCCGACAACCGCCTGATTGTTTTCCATCCGGAAATCTCAGATCAGCTTTTTATGGTAGATCTGAATCAGTTTAAATAAAGTCTTCCAACTTATTCTTTAGGTGGAACGAATATTTTAGTTATACTTGGTTGTAATTCAACCTTAATGAACACAACCAAATACCTTTCGTTCTTTGTCCTTTTACTGTTTCTTATTTCTTGTGGTGGGAAAAAGGAAGAGCAAACTTTTTCTCCAAATCTCAATAGAGATGCCTTCAAATCTTACCCAATAGACCTAAATGCCCCTAAAATAAAGTTTGCGGACCTTATTGAGGAAGTTGAAATCGTAAGACTGGAAGAGACTGAGGAGTCACTTTTGGGTTCTATATTTAATGTGACGCTCTATAAAGACCTTATAGTTTTCCCAAACGTCAAAGAAAAGTCGCTTTACTTTTTCAACAATAAAGGGGAGTACCTCAGAACCTTTAAACGTGACGGTGGAGGCCCAAAGGAATATTCATCGTTATGGGGATTTTGGTTTAAAGGAGATACGCTGAAAATCTATGATAATGAGAGACCAAGGGTAATTTTTTATGATCTGGAAGGAAATTACCTGAGCGAGATTAAGGTGCCCCACAATGCCATGCATGTCTTCGAAAATGAGCGAGGATATTGGCTAGATATGAGTCATAGGTTTAGTGGGGACTCTACCAATTACGAGCTGATTAGCTATGACTATAAAATGGAAAATCCTATTTCATTTTTGCCTTTTAATCAGCCTTTTGGCTTTCCCATTGTTACTACGAACAATTCAATGACTCCTTATAAGCGGGAGGTCGTCTATAAACAGATTTTGAACGATAGTATTTATAAAATCAGTGGAGATCGTATTGAGCCGTTCATTCATTTTGATTTTGGGAATAACTATTTGTGGAAGGATGCCGACCTTCTTAATAGCCCGAATGGAGGCATGGGTGCGATAAGAGAGTCTAATAAGGTTTGGGTCATAAGACCAGAGGTAGGAGAAGAGTTAATCTATCTTACTTATAATACTTCTTTTCAAGATTCATTTAAGGTTATATTAGATAGGCGGACTGGCAAACACCTTCATATTGATAGCCGCAAAAGTACTGATGAAAATCTAGCCATAGTGATTGATCGCTGGTTGGGAAATAATACGATGCTCATTAGCATCGGTTCTACCGACCTTGCTGATTTACTAAGTGATCTGGAAGAAAATCAGTATTCATTTAGAGAAGGCAGCTCGCTTGCCGAAATAGAATCTTCAGAAAACCCTGCCCTGATGTGGGTGAAGTTTAAAACAGAGTTCGAATAAAATATCAAACCAATGAACCAACACACTTTCAAGCTAGTCCTGTTATCATTTCTGTTGATTTGGTCTTGTCATTCAAGTGAGAATAAGGATTCCGTCATAAATGTCTCTGACCAATTTAACTCTTACAGTCTTCAATTGAATCCTCCGAAAGCGAACTGGATAGATTTGATAGATAAGGTCAAGATTGTTGGCTTAGAGGAAACCGAAGAAAGTCTCTTGGGTAAAATTGACAATCTGACCATTACAGATGATAAGATTGCTTATGGTAGAGTTGGTGAAAACACCATGTTCTTCTTTGACCGAAATGGGAAGTTCATAAACAAGTTCAATAGGAAAGGCGATGGCCCCGAAGAATACGCTACTCTGTGGGATTATTGGCTGGGTGATGAGGTAGTCAGAATCCATGATCCAGGCCACAAGCGCGTAGTAGACTATAGCTTTGGTGGTGAATTCATTAAAGAAACCAAGCTTCCATATCTCGCTACTCATGCTATTGGAGATGATGAGCAGCTGTGGTTAGATATGACAACCGGCTATGTGAAGGACTCTATTTATGCTCGTTTGGTTAAATATCAACCTTCTACCAAGGAGGAATCATATTACCTCAAGCAAGATAAAATGGATGCATTTATACTTCAGTTCAATCAAAATACTTTCAGGCGATATAAAGAAGATATTCTGTTTAAGGAATTCTTAAGCGATTCTGTATATCTGATCCAAAATGGGGCTTCTCAACCATTTATGCATTTCAATTTTGGAGAAGATTATTTCTGGAAAGGAGAGGCATTGTCTTATAATATTCAGGAAGGGATGCCTGAAATTCAGCGTGCCGGTAAGGTTTGGCAGATTGTGACCACTATAGGTGAGCAGATGGTCTATCTTAAATGTTTCACGAATACTTCTATGAGGGCTTATCGAAGCTATCTTTTGAACAGACAGTCTGGAAACCAAACGGAACTAGACTTTGGTATGGGCGCAGATCAAACTTTCAGCTTTGATGTTCATTTATGGCATGAAAACCAGTTAGTGATAAGCATGTTGTCCAGTGAGGTAGGTGAACTATTGAATAGACTAGATGAAGATCAATATTCATTTGAAGGGGAGAGTTCTTTGGATATGGTCGAATCTTCAGAAAACCCGGCTTTACTATTTATAACCTTCAAAAATACTTTAAACTAAACTCCTCAGATTTTTTATGAATAACTCAATTAAGCCTAAGGCTTTTGCTTGGGCATCATTAGCTTTTCTATTCGCTTTTGCCTCCTGCCAAACCGAAAAGGAAAGTAGTAAGGTCTCTAACCAAGCCGAAGCTTTTAAATCTATCCCCATTGAGTTGAACGGGCCAAAGGCTAAGCTGGCTGATCTTGTGGAGGAGGTAGAGATAATCCGGTTAGAGGAGACAGATGAGTCGCTAATGGGGATGGTTTGGGATTTGTCTATAGAGGAGGACTATATCGTAATTCCAACTGACGATCGAAGGATGCTCTACATTTTTGACTCAAAAGGCAATTTCGTTTCGCAATTCGATAGGCACGGTGATGGACCAGAGGAATACACTACCATTACCAGTTATTGGGTTAAGTCAGATACCCTGTTTCTCTTCGATCTTTATAAAAAGAAGTTGTTTGAGTATAGTGTTCAGGGTGAGTATCTGGGCTTTAAGAGTACGGACTTTCTTGCCAATGCCATGTATGTGCTCAATGATGAATATTGGTTCGACCTCAGTTTTAGAGCGCAGGAAGATTCAACCGCTGGTCAGCTGGCTAAAGTTGATAAACAGTTAAGAAATCCCGAGTATCATCTGGGTGCATTGGGCGATATTGATTTTCCAATGGGAGCACCATTAAATAGTTTCAGCTCGTACGGAAATTCACTGCTCTATCATCAATTGCTGAGCGATTCGGTTTATCAGATCAAGGATGGCAAGGTAAAGCCTTATTTGCATTTCGACCTGAAAGGACAGTTCTTCTGGACCTCTCAGGAAATGAAATCCACGGGTGGATCGCCAATTGAAATGATTGCTCAGTCAGACAAGGTTTGGTTGCTAATTCCGAGAATTGATCCTGACTGGATTCATCTGGATTTCAATGTGGGTTTTGGCGATATACCACCTCCGAATGATTTGCTTTACCACAGACCGACTAATTCTTCAATTGCCATTGATGTGGAAAAGGGGAATCAAGAGCGTTTTGAAATGTCCTTTAACAATTGGTACGATGGACGCCTTTTGGTTTCTGTTAGCTCAACCGATATCGGTGAGTTTTTAGGCGATTTGGAAGAGTCTCAAATTAGCTATGCAGATGGTAGCTCGCTTGAAACAATAGAGTCTTCTGAAAACCCGGCCTTAATGCTGATAAGATTCAAGAGTGACTTTTAGAGGTGTCAGACTACAACCTTTGACAAACTTCTGCTTCTAGCACCTTATTGAGCTTGAGTTTTTCGCTCTATCGGAGCCTTAAGTTTGTTAAAGGCAATATCAAATAAAACTACTGGTTACCTAAGGAATGGTCTTATGGTTTTGAGCCGAATAATTTGTTTAATCAGCTCATGAAGCCACCTCTAGGCTACCCTCTTCCTCCATTTTTCTCTTGATGTTCTCGGTATCGGATAGGTAAGAAATGATTCTTTTCCTGATCTCCGGAATGGAAAGGTTACTATCAATTTGTCCGTTTCGCACAATCGAGATTTGTCCGGTTTCTTCCGAGACAGAAAGTATCAATGTGTCGGTAGCTTCAGACATACCTATTGCAGCTCGGTGTCTCATACCATAGTTGGCTGGTAAGTCTCTTTCACTCACGGGAAGTATACATCTTGCTGCTAATATTCTTCCCTGAAAAATAATGATGGCACCATCGTGTAGCGGACTGTATTTATTGAAGATGGATATCAAGAGTCTTTTGGAGAGTGTGGCATCCAGTCGGTCGCCACTATCGGCATAGAATTTCAGTTCAGAGTTTCTGCTGAAAACCATCAGCGCCCCCGTGTTGGTGGAGGAAAGATTTTTAGCAGCCTCAATAATTGGGGTGAGGTTAAAATGCTCTTTGGTTTCTCTTCTTTTCCAAATCATTAGGGTTTGAATAAGCCCATCTTTTCTGAAGGTGGTTTTGCCCAAAACAATAAGGAATTTCCTGATCTCTTGAGAGAAGATGATGATGGCAGCCAAAACACCCACTCCCATGAATTGGCCAAGTATTCCGGTGAGCAGTTCCATTTCCGCTGCACGCACAATCAGGTAAACCAGATACAGCACCAGAAATCCAATCAATACCCTTACTGCCACGCTGCCCTTCAGTAGCTTATAAACCTGATAGAGCAAAACACTTACTAGTGCTATGTCTAGCATGTCTATCCATCTGATGTCCAGGAATCCTATGTTAATAGAGTAGATCAAGCGTTTAAGGCTTTAAAAAGTTTAATGGTCTCATTGGCTTCCTTTACATCGTGAACACGCAAAATGCTTGCACCTTGCTGTAGTGCCACCATATTTAGGGCAGTTGTACCATTCAATGCTTCTGCTGCCTCAATATTCAAGGTTTTGTAGATCATTGATTTTCTGGACAAGCCGGCCAGTAGTGGAAAGCCAAGTCGAATAAAATAACCCAAATTTTGGAGTAATTCATAGTTCTGCGCAATGCTTTTGGCAAAACCAAAGCCCGGGTCAATAATAATGTCTGCTACACCTAGCGATTTCAGCTGATTGCATTTCTCGGCCAACTCCTTTCCAATATCCACCAATAGATTGTCATATTGGTTTAAATCTTTCATGGTCTGTGGAGTGCCTCGCATGTGCATAAGAACATAGGGCACCTTCAGTTGAGCCATCGTTTTAAACATGTCAGGGTCAAGGTTTCCACCTGAAACATCGTTAATAATATTAGCTCCAGAGTCCACAGCAGCTTTGGCTACCGATGACCTAAAGGTATCGACCGAAATAAGTACCTCAGAGAACTTGGATCTGATGAGTGCAATGGCTTGAGTAACCCTTTTTAATTCTTCTTCGGCAGAAATGTCTTCTGCTCCGGGACGAGTTGAGTATCCGCCAACATCCAGAACGAAAGCACCCTCTTCCACCATCTCCTCGGCCCTCTTCAAAATGGCTGTGTCCTGGTTTACACGGCTATCGGCATAAAATGAATCGGGGGTAATGTTCAGAATTCCCATCACCTGAGGTTCATCCAAACTCACTAGATTTCCATTGATATTCAATGTGGATTTAACCTCAAATAACTTATCTTTCGCGTTCAAGAATTCTTTCGACTTTTAAAAACGATCACCTTGGAGGAGCAAACGGTAGGCGAATATAAAGAAGTTATTAAGGCCTGTAAAGACATATTTTTGAAGAAGACTCAAGATTATGGTACGGCTTGGAGAATACTTAGGCTTTCTTCAATTACAGATCAGATTTTCATCAAAGCCCAGCGTATCAGATCTATCCAAATGAAGGGTAAGCAAATGGTTGATGATGATATAACAGGTGAGTTTATCGGCATTATCAACTACTGCGTAATTGCCCTTATTCAAATGAATTTAACCGAGGAAGACCCCTTGGAAATGGATGTTCAAACGCTTGAGCCACTTTATGACAAGCATGTGAATGAAACCATGGCACTGCTCATGAATAAAAATCATGATTATGGCGAGGCCTGGAGAGATATGAGAGTGAGCTCCATGACCGATATTGTTTTGATGAAGCTTTTGAGAGTAAAGCAGATTGAGGACAACCAGGGAAAGACGATAATATCTGAAGGCATAGATGCTAATTATATGGACATGATTAACTATGCTGTTTTTTGTATGATTTTAATGGGAGCCGCTAAAGCATGAAACTTCTGAATTCAGTTGCCAGATACCTCGTTGGAGGTTTGTTTATTTTTTCGGGTTTGATTAAAGTGAACGACCCTGTAGGAACGCAAATCAAGTTGGAAGAATACTTTACCGTTTTCGCGGTTGATATTGCCCCCTTCTTTGATTCTTTGAAGCCACTGGCGCTGTTTTTCTCCATTCTATTGTCTACTCTGGAAGTTGTTCTGGGGATTGCGATTCTATTAAAGTATCGGGAAAAGCTTGTAACCTCATTGCTGCTGGGCATGATTGTGTTTTTTACCTTTCTTACCTTCTACAGTGCCTATTTCAACAAAGTAACAGACTGTGGCTGTTTCGGAGATGCTATAAAACTTACCCCTTGGCAATCATTCATTAAAGACATTATTCTACTGGTGTTCATTGTGGTACTGTTCATGGGTAGGAAGAAAAACGATTTGGGAGAACCCAAGAAGGTCAAGCACATTTCAGTGGCAGTTGTTACAGTTTTCTGTTTAGCAGTAGCTTTCTGGTCAATCAATCATTTACCTAGCATAGATTTCAGAGCTTATAAAGAGGGAACCATTATTCCTGAAGCCATGATGCCTCCGGTAGATAATCCGTCAGAGGTGCCGAAAATAACGAATTATGCTTTCTGGGGCGATGAAGACGACTATACCATGGAGTCACTTACAGGTAAGAAGCTACTGGTGATTGTGCATGATGTAATTCACACTGAGATAGATGCTTATCCAATGCTCACTAGTCTTATTCGCTCGGTCGAAGGTGAAGTTGGTGTAGCAGCAATTACTGCTTCTTCAGGCCCTGAGTTTGAAGCCTTGAGACACGAGGTTCAATTGGCAGTGCCTTACTACTATTCTGATAAAACACTCCTCAAAACGATGATTAGATCCAATCCGGGGCTTGTGTTATTACAAGATGGTCAGGTGATGAAGAAGTGGCACTATAACGATATTCCTGATGCAGCTGAACTGCTCAAAGAGCTGTATTGATGGGTGAAGGGAAAAACATCTTTCTCATTGGTCTGCCGGGTTCTGGTAAGACTACGCTTGGTAAAGAGCTTGCACAAAAGTTAAATCTTGAATTCATAGATCTGGACCATGCTATTGTTCAGAAGATAGGTATGAGTATTCCTGAATATTTTCAATATCAGGGAGAAGGCAATTTCAGGTTGAGAGAGAAGGAGGCGCTTCACGAAATTTGTGCAATTAAAGATGGTTTTGTTGTGGCTACTGGAGGAGGTGCTCCTTGCTTCCACTTCAATATGGATACCATGAATGAGCATGGAGAAACTGTTTATCTCGATGTGAATCCGGGCGATCTGGCTTTAAGAATAATGGAAGAAGGTGTGGAGAATAGGCCAATTTTCCAGAGTTACGATCAAATGGATTTGATTCAGGAGATAAGAGCACTTAAAGAAAAACGCGAAGAGTTCTACAACCAGTCCAAAATAAAAATTCGAGACAATCAGATCACGGTAGATCAGATTGTCTCGAATTTAAGTCTTTAGTTTCCCTCCTTTAGAAATTCAATCCAAAGGTTAAGCTGGCGTTAGTCAGCTTGTGGTCTGTTATGGCCGTAGGGCCACTTCCGTCAACAAATGTGTAAGAAGTGAACGAGTCTTTGTAAGCTGTTTGCGACATGGTTAAGTCGACAAAGTACTTGCCTATATTCATTCCAACCCCACCTGAAACAATGCTTCTCGATCGGTCTAAACCATCAAATTGACTTTTATATGGGTCTCCAATGCTGGCATATCCAAGTCTAAATCGGAATATGTTATATCTGTACTCTCCACCAATTCTCACGTTGGTAGTCGATTGGTAGATGTTTCCAATTGTGCTGTTGTCACTTTCAGGGTTGAAATCAAGAGAAGAAACATGAGAGTTGGAGTAGTTGAGATGCTCAACATCTGCAGTAATGAATCCATTCTTACCAATAAAGAAGGCCACACCCGCATTGAATTTCATTGGAGTCCTTATGTTGTAATCCGAGAAATAAATGTCGGTTGAAGTCTCAAGACTATTCAAAACAGTGTCTTCCAGAATCAATCTATTACCGCTGTCATCGGTGAAGTTAGATACATCGTAGTTATTGTATTCTGTGTTGTAGATTACGTCACCTTCTTCGCTGAAGTTATACCAGGTTGGGGTAGTAATTGAAGCTCCTACACGCATGTAATTGGTAGGTTTAACAATCACACCAAGATTCATATTAATGCCCGAGCCTGTTACATCTAGTCTTTCATCTATTTGAAAGCTTGATATTGCAGGGTCTTCGAATGTCTCAGTATATACTCTACTGTAGGAGTAGTCAGTTGAGGTAAATCCGAAACCACCACCCAAATATACTTTGTCGTCAAAATTTCCACCGAACGAAACATTGAACTGATCCATTCGGCCTTGCTTAGATATACGCTCCTGTTGGGTTGGAAAACCTTCTACAAATGAAACATAGATATCTTCTGCTCCAGGAACCGGATTAATGAGATAGTGATCGTATCCAACCTGCTCAATTCCTCTCAGTTCTTCAGGGAAGAACCCATCTGCTCTATTCAGCATAGCATCTATGATTGAACTATTGCCATTATAGCCTGAGTAGATAAGTCCTTGATTGAATGAGTTGACCCTATTATAGGTGAAGGCCAAAGTTCCGCCTCTCCAGCTTCCAGGCTCCAAATCTCCTTTGTTGAAATTAAGAGCCAAGCCGAAGTTGGCAACGCTGAGCCTGGTGTCTTCGTTTCTGATGTTTCTGTCATTGAACTCAGTGTCGTAGCTCTTAAAGGTAAGACTTGGAGTGAAAACAAATTGAGATCTGTTGAACATGCCCAAACCGGCAGGGTTGAGTATTGCAGCTCCCAAATCTCCTCCCAATACTGAGCCCGCACCACCAATGGCTTGAAAACGAGCTGTACCAAAGGTCGATTGCTGAGAAAACCTAAGAGCATCCTGATAGTAGCCATAGGAACCAGGCTCAACCTGTGCTTTTCCTGATTGGTTCAGGTAAACCACTGCCAGACCAACTAATATTAGCTGATATATTCTTTTCATATTTTAAGCTTTTTGAGTCTTAATTAATTACCTCTACCAGATCTGCTACCAGAGCTTGATGACCTGGAGCTACCGCCAGAAGATCTTGAGCCACTGCTTGAAGAAGATCTGCTCGATCCTGAGCTACTTCTAACTGATCCGGAAGACGATCTGCTTGAGCTGCCAGAACTACTTCTGTTGTAGGTTCCGCTTGAAGAGGATCTGCTTCCATAGCTAGAGCTTCTACCGAATGTTGCTGTTCTGCTTGAGCTAGACCTGCTACTTCTGTTGAAAGTAGGAGTGCTTGCTCTGCTTGAAGTGTTTCTACTAAATGAAACACCGCTCGATCGACTACTTGTAGAGGCTCTGCTATAAGAAGGTATACTGGCGCGAGTTCTAGAACTTGAATTATAGGTAAGTCCTGAATTTCTTGTGCTGGAAGATCTTCTCAAACTAGAGATGCTATACCCGGCATTATTGCTGCTTCTTCTACTAGAACTGATTCTGGTAGCGTCCGTACTTACCCTGTTTCTGCTTCTAGCCAATGCCTGATCAACACTGGATGTCGATCTACTTGACCTTGTTCCAGCAGTAGAAGATGATCTCACTGAAGTGTTGGAAACTCTTCCGCTTGAGATAGTTGATCTGGTAGAAGGATTTGAAAGTGCTGCACTAGACCTTGTTCTACCTGTACCGTTGGCGGCATCAGATCTTACGCTAGTAACTGAAGTAGATTGAACTCTACCACCTCTGGTATAATTTCTGCTGCTGCCGTAATTATAGTCATTACCGGCAATAATAATGGTATTGTTATTACCTCCCCAGAACCATGGGTTTCTTCTATATCTCCAAGGGCTGCTATATCTATAAGCCCATCCTGAGCCACCATACCAAGGGTCATAAAAAAACGGATCGTAGAAAGAAGAGTAGCGCCAATTCCAAGCATAGTAAGGGTCTACCCAACTATTGAATATTGGTCTATTCCAATACATTGAAGTAATGAACGGACCGTTGAAAGAACCAAAGCCGTAGCCTAATCCATATCCCAAGCCATACCCAAGTCCATATCCGAACCCAATATTCACATTAAGGTTTCTTCTGTTTCTGGAATTCAAGCTTTCATTCTGCACATAAGCCTCCATGGCTTGTGTATTTCCTCTGTAGTATTGGTCGTACCAGGCGTTTCTGAAAGACCAATCTTGTCGAATGATTGCATTGAAAGAACTGGCGGTTAAATCGTCCCAGTCTAAAGGAAGGTCGTAGTTCTTAAGAAGTTCATTATTGTAGTCCCAAACGAAGTCATCGTAATTCAACTCAGAAGCTCTTGAGACTCTTGGGTCGATTTCCTCAAAGTAAACTACTTCTTGAGGTTCACCATTGTTGTACTTGCTAATGAGGTCAGCCTCAACATTATTAACTGAACTCTTTTGCAGTGTAACAACATCTTCGCCTAATGCTCCTTTTCCTTCAGGATCTATGACAACCTTTCTGGGTTGAGCTCTATCTGCTGATGTGAAATACACATCGTCATACTCGCTTTGTTGCATGGGTAGTGATGCACAGCCGGCAAATACCGATAGTGCTAGTAAGGTTGATGCAATCTTAAAATAGCTGGAGTTTTTCATGGCTTTCCTTTCTTCTTTAAACTTAACGCCTAATTTTCTTATTTGGTCGGTTAAATACCCGAAAATTCTATCTTTGCACGGTATTTTCCGCACAGTAAAAGAGCAAGTATCATACCAAATATCAAGTGATGAGCAAAGGATTACCAAAACGTAGTGAAGATTACTCCTTATGGTATAATGAATTGGTGAAAAGAGCTGATTTAGCTGAAAATTCACCAGTGAGAGGATGTATGGTTATAAAACCTTACGGTTATAGCATTTGGGAGAAAATGCAGGCAGAGATAGACCGCATGTTTAAAGAAACTGGTCATACCAATGCATACTTTCCTTTGTTCATTCCAAAATCTTATCTCAGTAAAGAGGCCGATCACGTTGAGGGCTTTGCCAAAGAGTGTGCCGTAGTTACTCACTACCGTTTGAAAAATGATGAGAACGGTAATGGCGTTGTGGTTGATCCAGAGGCTAAGTTGGAAGAAGAACTGATTGTTCGCCCTACTTCAGAGACAGTAATCTGGAGCACTTACAAAAACTGGATTCAGTCGTACCGAGATCTTCCTCTATTGATTAATCAATGGGCCAATGTAGTGCGTTGGGAAATGAGAACCCGTCTTTTCCTCAGAACTGCAGAATTTCTTTGGCAAGAAGGGCACACTGCTCATGCAACAAAACAGGAGGCTATTGATGAGTCGGTACAAATGATGAATGTTTATGCAACATTCGCAGAAGACTTTATGGCTTTACCTGTGGTAAAGGGAATTAAGTCTGAATCTGAGCGATTTGCCGGAGCATTGGAAACTTATTGTATCGAAGCTCTGATGCAAGATGGCAAAGCACTTCAGGCAGGAACCTCTCATTTCCTCGGACAGAATTTCGCCAAGGCATTCGATGTGAAGTTTGCTACCAAAGAAGGTGGTCTTGAGCACGTTTGGGGAACTTCATGGGGAGTAAGTACCCGATTGATGGGAGC
>JABXIP010000037.1 GCA_013373005.1 Cytophagia bacterium
AATGACCCTAAAGCCAAAGTACGTCCTGAGCAAGGGCTTTTGAAGCTTAGAAAAAGCTTGGGTCTATATGCCAATATCAGACCTGTGACGGCTTATGATAGCTTACTACACATGTCTCCTTTGAAGACTGAGAAAATCAAGGGGGTTGATATTGTGGTGTATAGAGAGTTGACTGGTGGAATTTACTTTGGAGAAAAAGGAAGGACTGAAGATGGTGCTTACGACCATTGTACTTACTCCAATTATGAGATTGACCGTATAGCTCATTTGGCGTTTCAATCGGCCCAAAACAGAAGAAAACATGTTACACTGGTAGACAAGGCCAATGTGCTAGAAACTTCAAGGCTTTGGAGGGAAAGAGTAACTGAAATTGCGAAGGAATATCCTGATGTAGAGCTGGATGCAATGTTTGTTGACAATGCCGCTATGCAGATGATTCAGAATCCTAAGCAATTTGATGTAATACTTACAGAAAACATGTTTGGTGATATTATCTCGGACGAAGCCAGTGTAATTGGTGGGTCGCTTGGTTTGTTACCTTCTGCTTCTGTGGGAGATAAAACAGCCATGTTCGAGCCTATTCACGGATCTTATCCGCAGGCTACAGGTCAGAATATTGCTAACCCATTAGCTACTATTCTTTCAGCAGCTATGATGCTAGACCATTTGGGATTGATTGATGAGGCTATAGAAGTGCGTCAGGCAGTAAATGCTTCCTTGAGAAATGGAATGGTAACATCAGACTTAGCCAAAGAACATAGCTATGGTACCGATAGAGTAGGAGATTTTATTGCCAACTGCATTGTAGAAGGCGAGGAATCTTGTGCTCAAACTAACATTAAAGCAGGAATCAGCACCATTATTTAAGCAGCGTGCTGATTTTTAGAAATATCAATAGCAGGAACCATTACGAAGAAGGTGGTTCCTGCTTCTTCTGTAGATTCTACTCGAATCTGGCCCTTTAAGGTATCTACCAATTTTTTGGCGATTGCCAACCCAATTCCTAGTCCTTCCTTTTCTTCAATATTATTCCCTCTAAAGAATAGGTCGAAAATTTGACCAATGTTCTCATTATTTAGTGGAACGCCCTTATTGTTAATATTGAATTCGAACGATTTTCCAGTAACAGAGTACTGGATATGAATTTTGGAGTCAGGTGCATTATACTTGACAGCATTGGAAATCAAAATCTTCAATAGCTTCTCAATAATTGGAAAATTAGAGTGAAACTCATGGGTGCTTTCTTCAAGAGCTTCAATGCTTATTTCGTTTCTACTGCCAGATTCCAAGTTAATCTGGTCAACAATTTCATGAATCGATTTACCGATATCAAATTCTGTTGCACTCTCAGCCAACTTGGTGAAATCTACTTTGTGTAGATAAAGAACATCCTCAATCATATCAGACATGCTTTGGACAGCTCCAAGAATACGGCTAAGGTGTTTTTTAAATCTCTTGTCATCCGGGTTGCTAATCATATCGATTAACTGAGTGGATGTTGAAATGGTGGTTAGAGGAGTTTTGAACTGGTGGGAAATGGAGTGCACCAAATGAGATCTTAGCTCACTAATCTGCCTTTCCTCATTCAAGGTATGCTCCAAACGGCTCTCGATAAGTTTTCTTTTCGAGATTTCCTGTTTCATATTGCTGAGTGCAGTCTTAAGCTCTTTGGTCTGCATCTCAATATATTGATTGAGGTGTTTATGAATTAGTCTCGACTCAATGAGTCCCATCACCATATTAGCCAAACTCTGAAGTCGAGTCTTTTGCTTTTCAGTTAAGCTCCTTGGTTTGTCATCAAGAATACAGAGAGTACCTAATGCAATTCCATTTTTGTCTACAATGGGAGCTCCCGCATAAAATCTGATTTTCCCGTCATCAGTAACTATCGGGAAGTGTTTAAACCTGTCGTCTTTACTTAGATCATTTATCTCAAAAACCTCATTAGGTGTTTGTATTGCATATGAACAAACCGAAACATCTCTAGATGTCTCTTTGTCCTTCATGCCACATGTAGATTTAAACCATTGTCTGTCTTCATCAACTAAAGACACAGAAGACATTTTGGCATCGAAAAGCTCAGATGCCAGTACAGTAATTTCATCGAATTCCTTCTCAACCTCAGTATCAAGTATTTGATACGAGTGTAAAGCCTCTAATCTTTGCTCTTCCTTTTTAGAAAATTCTGGAGCTTCCATTTTCTTGTGGTTTTGTTGTTTGGCATATAAGACCTTAGTAAGAACAAACATGGCCAAATGGGCCTAAATTTATCTCAGTCTAATTCCTATTTGGGATAAATAGGTAAATCACCTAGCAATGAATTTCGGAATATAAAGGTACATAAAGTCATTGAAATTGATATGAAAATAGGTGAAACACTTATGCTTTTGGTATCTTCGATTCTATACTCAAAAACTCATGAAATTAAATCTACTGGAAGAATATCTATTATTGGCCTTAGATGATGAAAAGGGCAAGTTTGTAATAGACTCTACCCGACTTCATTTCGGCTTTGCCGGAGCTGTTTTATTGGAGCTTGCATTACGAGGAAAGATACAGGTTGAGGGAGAAAAACTCATTCTTGAGGACAGGTCATATGAACCAGAGATGTCTGTTAATAAGATGATTGATGTCATTAGAGAACAAGACAGCCCTACGCTCAAGAAGTCCATTCAGATTTTAGCCAGAAAGTCAGCAGAGATTAAGAACGATACACTTCAAAGGCTTATTCATAAGGGAATTCTAAAGAAAGAAGAACATAAATTACTTTGGATTATTCCTTATGATAAATACCCAACTTCTAACCTGACTCCGGAAAACAAGGTGAGAAAAAGGCTCGATGATGTCATCAGTGAACATTCTCCGGTTGACCCGCATGACCTAATGCTTTTGAGTTTAATAGACGCCACTGATTTGACCAAAGAGGCCTTCAGAGACAAGGATGACTACAAGGCCATAAAGAAGAAGATTCAGGAAGTAACTAAAGACATTAAGGTGAGCCAGGTGATCAACAAGAGCATCCGTGAGATTCAGGCGGCCATTATGATTGCCATTACTGCTTCTATTATTGTCACTAGTGTGGCGACAAATAACTAACATTTTTTCATCAGCCGATTGCCATTTGATCGGACTTCGTATTTTTGCAGCCAATAACTATTTGAGATATGGGAAGAGCGTTTGAATATCGTAAAGCCGCCAAAATGAAAAGATGGGACAAGATGTCCCGTATATTTCCAAAACTAGCAAAGGCCATTACTATGGCAGCTAAAGAAGGAGGAGGTGATCCTGATATGAATGCCTCATTGCGTACGGCTATTCAAAACGCAAAGGCTCAGAATATGCCTAAAGACAATATTGATGCAGCCATTAAAAGGGCAACAAGCAAAGATGTTGAGGCTTATGTAGAGATTAATTATGAAGGCAAAGGACCTTTTGGAGTTTTGGTATTCGTAGAATGTGCTACAGACAACCAAAACAGAACCGTTGCCAACGTGAAGTCATACTTCAATAAAGCTGGAGGTGGACTGGTGCCTAATGGATCTCTGGAGTTTATGTTCTCAAGAAAAGCCGTGTTCGAGTTTGAAAAAACCGATGATATTGATTTAGAAGAACTGGAATTGGAACTGATCGATGCAGGTTTGGAAGAGTTCGATACCCATACTGATGAGGAAGAGGGAACAACTACGGTATATGCCTATGCAGACTATACCAACTTCGGTTCATTACAGGGCGCTCTGGAAGAACAGAACATCCAAGTGAAGAATGCAGCACTTAAAAGATTCCCAACCACACCAGTCGAATTCAGTGATGAGCAGTTGGAAGAAATTGAAAAGATGCTAGATAAGCTTGAAGATGATGATGATGTTCAGGCTGTTTATACAAATATTGAGTGATTTAACTCATTGAAATACAGTATTATAAAGCTCCGTCAACCGGAGCTTTTTTTATGGTCTTACATTTTTGGCATCATTTTGGAAAAATGATTCATACATCAATCAAAGGAGGTCAATATGAAAAAAGGGTTACTCATTTTATCGGTTTTAGTCTTTCTCAGTAGTTGTGATGTTTGGCTGGTAGAAGTGCCATACGATCCGCGAGATAACTTCACCGGAAGGTTCAATGTAGAGGAGTATAGTGAAACGTACGATGTACTCACTAAATATAAAGTTCGAATTGTTAAAGATGGAGATGCTTATAGCAATGCCGTTTACATCAGCAATTTCTACGGTGAAGATTTAGAGATACTAGGAGAGGTAGTTGGTGATCGACTAATAATCCCTCATCAAAGTATCAATGGCTATGTAATTGAAGGAACTGGAAGAATCGAATATGGAGACCTGGTTATGACATACTCCGTTGATGATTATTATGACAATAATGGACTCGTAGATTTTTGTAACACAGTCTATTTCAGAAGATAAATGTTGTTTTGAGTTTTGATCAGGGTCTGCCCAATTTGGGCAGGCCTTTTTTTTAAACATATACTCCTTAAATTGGGTTGATTTCACATAACTTTAATAAAACGAATCATGTCAAAAATCACCCTTGGAGGTACTGAAACCTCTACAAACGGAACACTTCCGGAAGTGGGTACCACTTTAAATAATTACACATTTGTTAAAAACGATATGTCACCGGTGAGCCTGGTGGAGTTTAAGGGTAAGAATCTTATTCTCAATATATTCCCAAGTGTAGATACTTCGGTTTGTGCTACTTCGGTAAGAACATTCAATAAGCAGGCTTCAAGTCTCGACAACACGGCAGTTTTGTGTATTTCAAAAGACCTTCCATTTGCTCTTAACAGGTTTTGCGGAGCTGAAGGCATTGAAAATGTTACGGTAGCTTCTGACTTTAGAACACCTCAGTTTGCCGAAGATATGGGCTTGAAAATCATTGATGGCGCATTCGAAGGACTTGACTCCAGAGTGATTATCGTATTGGATAAAGACGGTAAAGTGAAATATACTGAGCAGGTTCCTGAAGTTGGTCAGGAGCCTAACTATGAATCGGCTTTAGCCTCTCTTTAAAAAGCATTCCTAAAATCCACCGTTGAATTCTTAGCCAGCGGTGGATTTTTTATAACTTCCCAGATTGGCTTGCGTAGATCAAGCCATCAACCACATAACCTATGAGACTTCTTTCACGCATTTTTTGCGCAATATTATTGATTAATTTCTACAGCCAATCTCTGGCACAAGCTCCTAAAAAACCAGATGCAGCAGAATTAAAGCAAGCCTTAAATAAGCTAGAGGTTTTGGGTTCAGTTATGTACTTGGCAGCTCACCCAGATGATGAAAACACGCGACTTATCGCTTACATGGCCAATGAAAAGAAGCTAAGAACGGCTTACCTGGCTATGACTCGCGGAGATGGGGGGCAAAATCTAATAGGTAACGATATAAGAGAATACCTGGGAATTATCCGTACTCAGGAACTGTTGGCGGCCAGAAGAACAGATGGAGGTGAGCAATTTTTTACCAGAGCAAATGACTTCGGTTTCTCCAAAGATCCGGACGAGACCTTCAATATTTGGGATAGAGATGATGTATTGGCCGATGTAATCTGGAACATCAGACGCTTTAGACCTGATGTTATCATTACCCGATTCGATACTGCCAGAGGTAGAGAGGGAATGCACGGTCACCATACCGCTTCGGCAATTTTGGCCCAGGAAGCTTTCACAAAGGCTGCAGACCCATCGGTATTTCCCGAACAACTTCAATATGTAAAGACCTGGCAGCCCAAAGGGCTTTATTGGAATACCTACAATTTTGGAGGTAGCTTCACCTCAGAACATTCCAATGAACAAGGTTACTACGAAATGGATTTAGGTGCTTACAATGAACTTCTTGGTCTTTCTTATGACGAAATATCGGCATTGAGTAGAAGTAATCACAAATCTCAAGGCTTTGGCAGTACTGGAAGAAGAGGAGAGTTGAAAGAGTACCTGATGCATTGGAATGGAGAACTTCCTAAAGGAGACATCTTCGCAAATATTGATCAATCCTGGTCAAGAGTAAAAGGAGGGGCAGAAATAGGTCAAATGATCGCTCAGGCTAATGATGACTTTGATATGGAGAAACCTTCAGCCATTGTTCCTCAATTGATTGAAATAAAAAAGAAGATTGAATCCATAGACGATGAGTATTGGAAAGAGCTCAAGTTGAATGAATTGGAATTCATTATCAAAGGAGCTTTGGGGCTTTACCTTGAGGTAACGGCAAATGACTATTCAGCTACGCAGGGCGAGAGTGTAGAGCTCAATTTGGAAGCCATTAACAGATCTGATGTAGATGTGCGACTGAATGCATTGAGGTTTGAGGGCTCAATGACTGCGCAGAGAATACAGAAGAAACTAGATAATAATGTGCTTGTCAACAGCAGAACTACTTTTCCAATCAATCAGGAAATCAGTCAGCCGTATTGGTTGAAAGATAAAGGCAGTCTGGGTATGTATGCCGTAAAGGAGCAGCAGCTGCGCGGGTTAGCCGAAAATCCACCAGCAGTGATGGCCATTTTAGATGTACTGATTGAGGGAGAGGTTTTCCACTTTGAGACCCCTGTGGTGTACAAAGAAAATGACAGGGTAGATGGAGAGGTTTACAGGCCTTTTGTAATTACCCCTCCGGTGTTTGTTTCAATGGACGCATCTGTGATTATGTTCCCAGATCAGGAAGCTAAGCCGGTAGAAGTACTGGTGAAGTCTGGTAAAGATAATGTTAGTGGAGTAATCAATCTTAATCTTCCTGCAGGATGGAAGGCTAGCGAAAACAATATCAAATATAGCTTGGCTAAGAAAGGAGACGAACAAAGATTTCAATTGAGTATTCTTCCTCCGACTGAGCCATCAGAGGCCTATATGACAGTTGAAGCTACTTATGAGAATAAGGTATATAATAGCTCTCTGAGGGTGGTAGATTATGACCATATCCCAACACAGACGGTTTTCCCTAAAAGTGAGGTAAAGATTGTAAAGCTTGACCTGCAAAAGAAAGGTCAATATGTAGGCTACATTATGGGTTCTGGGGATGATATACCTGCTAGTTTAGAACAGGTAGGTTACACAGTAGACATTCTTGATCCGGAGAAGATCAACCTTGAAATGCTCAAAAATTACGATGCCGTAATTGTTGGAGTGAGAGCCTACAATACTGTAGATAGAATGAACTTCATTCAACCTGAATTAATGAAGTTTGTAGAGGCTGGTGGAACGGTAATTACCCAGTACAATACCTCCATGAGAGATCAACCTGCCATTGGTCCTTACGATTTCAGTATTTCCAGAGATAGAGTTACTGTTGAAGAAGCGGAAGTACGAGTGCTAGCGGCAGATCATCCGGTCATCAACGGCCCTAACAAGATAACAGATAAGGATTTTGAAGGCTGGGTGCAGGAGAGAGGTTTATACTTTCCCAATGAATGGGATGAGCATTACACACCGATTCTCTCGGCAAATGACCCAGGTGAAACACCGAAGAATGGGGGGCTTTTGGTCACTAAGTTTGGTGAAGGGTATTTTGTTTATACAGGCTATTCTTGGTTTAGAGAATTGCCTGCAGGGGTGCCCGGTGCTTTCAGAATATTCACAAATATGATTTCTTTGGGTCAAGATAATCCAAAGCCTACATCTCTCAATTCAGTTGAAAACAAGTAATTATGAATGAAGAAAAGCCTGAAGAGGAAAAAGTAAAGTTCCTGATTTTTAGCAGTTGGACAGGCGTTTATGCTTTTGTCATGTTCATTCTGGCATTTTTTATCTCTTTGTTTTACATGATTACTATTAGCTATTCATGACCAGTATAGATTGGATTGTTCTCTTTGGTACACTCATTTTTATTGTGGCCTATGGAATCTGGAAAACGCGCGGTGAACAAACAGTAGACGGATACCTAAGAGGTGGAAACGACAACAAGTGGTGGGTGATAGGCCTTTCCATAATGGCTACTCAGGCCAGCGCAATTACCTTCCTTTCAACTCCCGGACAGGCCTATACAGATGGAATGCGCTTTGTGCAGTTCTACTTCGGTTTGCCTGTGGCCATGATCATTATTTCGATCTTTTTTCTGCCTCTTTATTATAAGGCTAAGATTTATACCGCCTACGAATATCTTGAAGGAAGATTCGATCTAAAAACGAGATTATTAGCGGCTTTTATCTTCTTAATACAGAGGGGTTTAGCGGCCGGTATTACAATATATGCTCCATCTATAATATTGAGCGCCCTTTTAGGATGGCCTTTGCAAGTGACAACCATCGTTATAGGGCTTCTTGTGATACTTTATACGGTCTCGGGTGGTACCAAAGCTGTAACCCAAACTCAGAAGCAACAAATGGCGGTAATGATGGGTGGAATGTTGGTTGCAGGTGTGTTGGTGATCATGTCGTTGCCCGATGGAGTGGGCTTTAAAGATGCCATGCATGTAGCTGGTAAAATGGGCAAACTCAACATCGTAAACTTCGAATTCAACCTTCAGGATCGCTATAGTTTCTGGTCTGGAATGACGGGTGCAGTGTTTTTGTTTTTGTCCTATTTTGGCACAGACCAGTCACAAGTACAACGTTATTTATCTGGAAGAACCCTCAAGGAAAGCCGTATGGGGCTTATGATGAATGGATTGCTTAAAGTACCGATGCAGTTTGTCATCCTTTTCATTGGGGTGATGGTCTTTGTTTTTTATCAGTATAATCAACCTCCAATTTTCTTTAATGAGAGTATCAGACAAGAGATGGCGGCCAATGAAGAGTTTGGTGCCGACTTCATGGATATGGAGGCAGACTATCAGCAGCTATTCGATGAGAAACTTCAGTTGGTAAAAGACTTGAACGAGGCCGTTGAATCTAATAGTGAAACGCTTATAGAGACTACGCAACATGAGCTGAATAGACTTCAGTCCGAATCGGATGAGCTGAGAAATGAAGCCAAAGGTCTGATAGAACAGGCACTGCCTGAACGAGAGACCAATGACAAAGACTACATCTTCATGAACTTTGTTATGAGTACAATGCCCGTTGGTATTGTAGGACTTTTGTTTGCAGTAATTTTCTCAGCGGCCATGTCTTCAACTTCATCGGAGCTTAACGCCTTAGGTTCGACCACAACCATAGATTTCTATAAGAGAACCATTAACAAGGAAGCAAGTGAAGCCACCTATTTGAGAAACTCCAAATTGTTCACACTGGCATGGGGTGTATTGGCCATTATCTTTGCTTCTACGCTCAATTTGTTTGAGAACCTAATTCAAGCGGTAAATCTCATAGGGTCGCTTTTCTACCCAATTGTGTTGGGCATATTTGTGGTGGCCTTTTTCTTCAAATCGGTTAAGAGCAATGCCGTATTTATTTCGGCCATCATTAGCCAGGTTGTCGTTATTGGTGTGCATTACCTGAATCTGGAAGGAATAGCCGGTCCTTTGACCATGGGCTATCTCTGGTACAATGCTTTTGGTTGTATTCTGGTGGTAGTGCTCAGCTTTGTGATTAAAATCTTCAAGAACTAGAAGAACAGATTTCTTCGCATTCAGCGAGAATCCTACTGTGCTTGCGAGGGTCTATAGGGTTAAGCAAATCCGGATTAGCAGAAATTTGCTGGCAGAGCACTATGTCTTCATCCATTAATATTTGCTTTTCTCTTTTGCTGAGCGAGAAAAGGCAGGTAATAGGATAGAGGCCAGAGAGTTCCACTCTTTCTCGTAAGTTTCCTTTTTTCGGGAAGTCCCAGGCAATGAGTTTTAGCCCATAACAGCTGCCGTATTGTTCAGAATCGGTTGTGAATCTGGTATTGGTAATGATCCAGCATTCGGCCTCACGGTTTTCTCCAGTCGATTGTAGCCCTGCAACAATGTCGTTGTACCGGGAATGTACATATAAAGGAACCTTTATATCCGACTTATAGCCAGGATTACCATGGTGCTTGCATTCTCCAACTATTAAATGATCGTCTGTATGAGCAAAAATATCCACCTCATGGCTCAAACATTTTCCCTGAATTTCAATTCCTACTTCAACATCATAACCCTGAAATGCCAAAAGCTGACCTACAAAATGTTCGAAGGGATAGCCTGAAGGACCAAGCTCAAGAATCGCTGTTTTTAGCTTATATTTTCCTGCTAGTTTCTGGCTCGAACTTCTAAGCAATTGATAGGCCTTCTTGTAAATGCTTCTGGTTGAGGTAGTTTCCGTAAGACCGGCATCGATGGTGTTGACTATTCCCTCAATTAATTCTTCGGAGGCTCCTGAGTTGAATAAGGATTGCTTCAGCTTTTCCTCGTCAAATTCTACTATCTCTCCAGATGCTTTTTTAACCCATTTTTGACTCATGCTGGCATAAAATACGAATTGTTACTTAATTTCAATCCATGTACGCTATTGTGGATATTGAAACAACGGGCAGCTCTGCCGCCCATGGTAAGATCACAGAGATTGCCATACTTATTCATGATGGAAAACGTATAGTGGACGAGTTTCAAACACTTATTAATCCAGAGTCTTTTATTCCTTCTAATATTACTGCTCTCACAGGGATAAGTAATGAGATGGTTGCCGAAGCTCCCCGATTCTTTGAGGTAGCGAAGGAGATTCATCAGATGCTGGAGGGCAACATATTTGTAGCGCACAATGTCAACTTCGACTATTCATTCATCAAGAAGGAGTTTCAGGACTTAGGTGGCTCATTTCACTTGCCAAAGCTTTGTACTGTAAGGCTTTCCAGAAAAGTGTTTCCTGGTTTGAAGTCTTACAGCTTGGGGCGACTGTGTGATCATTTCAGTATTGCAAATGAGGCGAGGCACAGGGCAATGGGAGATGCCCGAGCTACTGCTGAACTAATGGATCTAATTCTTGAAAATGAAAGTGGAGAAGTAGATTTTTTTCTGAAAAAAACCAGCAAGGAAGCCGATTTGCCTCCCAATTTGAATAGACAGGTTTTTGAAGAGCTTCCAGAAGAAACAGGTATTTATTACTTCCACGATGAACATGGAAAAGTACTTTATGTAGGAAAAGCGAATAATATCAAGCGAAGGGTTCGAAATCATTTCTCAAGTACGGATGTGATTTTTAAGCAACAGTTGAAAGATCAGATTCACGATGTTTCATTCGAGATTTGTGGGGATGAGCTGATTGCTTTCCTCAAAGAGTCTTACGAGATCAAAAGGCTGTTCCCACCTTATAATAGAGCCCAGAAGTTTCCTAGTGCTAAGTATGGCATCTATCATTATGCCGATGGAAGTGGTGTAAATAGAATGGCCATAGGCAAAGTACAAAAGGGACTTAAACCTGTAAAGTCATTTCCCTCACATGACAAAGCAAGAAGCTTCCTGATACAGTTTGTCAAGCGATATGGTTTGAACCCAGAACATTGTGGTTTGCCTGCTACTTTGCTCAACTATCATGGTTACTCTTTCGATAATGTGCGCGGAGAAGAGCTCTCTAAAAGGTTTTTGGATGCGATAGGAGAACTTACTGAAGAGGGTGATTCCTATTGCCTGGTGGGTAAGGGTAGAGAGAGAGAAGAACTATCGGTTGTGCTGGTTGAAAAGGGGAAGTATCTGGGGTTCGGTTTCGTAGAAGAGTCCTATGCTATAGAATCAATTGAAAACATTCGGGATATCATCAACAGATATCCGGAAACACCGGACGTCCAAAGTATTATTCGCCAATTTCGGGAAAAAAGGAAACTTGTAAACCTTTGATCAAAATCAGGCAGGGGTTACTCATTATTAAATTGTATATTCTTTGGACTAATTCGAAAACAGAATTTCTTCTGGATCGTTAAGTAGATAGTCTCAGCTAATCATCAGACACGTAGAAAATCTTTACTACAAGTAATAGTTGAACTTATAAGAATATGGAAATGTCAAAGTCTAAAGAAATCGGAGGGAAAATCCTGAAGTATGCTGAGGAGAAAATACAATTGCGATCTAGTGAAACAACCGCTAGAATCCGAAAGTATGTGAATGACCTCAGCGAGGTAAGCAAGGAACTGATGTACAGTAGTGCACTAAGGGCGAGTAAATCTCGTCTACTCATGAAGAAATAGAAACCGGTACATACCGGTTTTTTTATACCCTAATTTTCGTAATCCCATTTCCCTGAATTCGATCGATGAGTTTGGACAGTTAAAAAATTTCTATATATTCGCGTCAGATATCTGAACAAATACAAAAAACTGTCGTTTAGATATAATAAAAACAAAGTCAAAGCATTTAAGCCTAATGACTAGACAAGAGACGAAAATATTAAACTGCCCATTCACCAATAAGCCACTTGTTCCAATGACAGAGGCTCAATTGGAGGTATTTAATAAAAGAGTATCTTCTGGTGAATTGTACTTCTACCCAGGTATTAAGGTAGAGTCGCATGTAGAAAATGCTTACATCACTGAAAATCAGACTTATGTTTATCCAGAGGTTAAAGGAGTTCTTTTATTAAAGAAAGACACTGCTATAACCACTAAGAACAGAACAAAAAATCCTCTACTTAGAATTTCTGACATTATTATTGATGAGTTTTTTAATACTTATTCAATTTTAAGAGAGGGTGCTCAAAATACTGTAGCATTAAAAAATCAGCGTAGCCAAGCCCTTAGCCATGAGGAACTGGCAAAGCTAAAAGCATTACTTCCGAAAACAGGAGATTGTCTTTTTAGTGCAGTGACTCATGATACTGATGCTCTTCATAACCTGGTATTCAATACAGACTTTAAGAACTACGTCCACTTTGACTTCTCTTTAGATAGACTCCTAGCCATTAGAGGAGAAGTGAAGACTGGAACCACATTGGTGCTTTGTGATATGTTACATTTACCTTTTGCTGAAGGTAGTGTAGATGCATTAATCTCATTCGATTACATCAACGATTACGACAAGGCAGAACAGACCGCAGCTTATGAGGAATTGAAAAGAATCCTTAAAGATGATGGTTCTTGTGTACTTTTATTTGATGAGTCAAAGTCACTTTATGCTCAGAATAAGCATAAGTCGGAGCAAATGACTAATAAGGCGTTCGGTGTATTAGCTCCTTGGAAAAAAACAAAACTTCCAAAAATCCATTTCCACCCAGTTCAGGTAACTCCAGAAAAAGATAATAAAGGTATCTTTGTCGGGAAACTATCGCTTGGCAGACAAGTAGCCTAATTTTAGAAATCTATTCAAACCTTTTTCTCGTAAGTAAGGTTAGGCTAACTAAAACTACTCATGAAAGGAAAGATTATCTTAATTTCAGGCTTGGTAATAATTTTGGCAACAAGCTTTTTTGCTGCTAAAAGTTCAACGGCTATTGCCCAACAAGACCCTGGAAAGGAAAAGAAAAAATTTGAGATCCAGCTTTCCGAAGAAGAATGGAAAGCCAGACTAACTCCACATCAATATTTCATTCTAAGAGAAAAAGGTACGGAGCCAATTCATAGTAAATATGATAAATTCTATGAAGAAGGAACTTATTACTCTGCCGCCTCATTACAGCCAGTTTTCTCTTCAGAAACTAAATACAATTCCTTCTCCGGCTGGCCGGCATTTTGGAAGCCAATCAATGAAGATGCAGTGATACTTCAGAAAGATACAAGTTTTGGAATGGTTCGCTGGGAAGTTGTTGATAGTAAAAGCGGCTCACACCTTGGGCACGTTTTTGAAGACGGACCAGAGCCAACGGGTCTTAGATATTGTATCAATTCAGATGCACTTATCTTTGTGCCGAAGGGAGAGAAGCCTCCAGTTTTCAAAAAAGACCAGAACTAATTCAGTCAGAAAAAATATTTGATTAACATTGGCCTGAATCTAATTTCAGGCCTTTTTATTTGATTATGGAAGAACCAAAAGCACTAAACAGCGTAGCTGAATTTCACAAAACGTTTAAACATCCCATTTTACCTTCACCTCAAATTCCTTCAGAAGACCGATGCAAACTGAGGGTTGCATTGATTGCAGAAGAGTTGAAAGAATTGGAAGAAGCTATTAAGGATAAAGACCTGGTGGAAGTAGCCGATGCCCTTTGTGACATTCAGTATGTATTGAGTGGGGCAATTCTCGAGTTTGGCCTTGGTGAAAAATTCAAAGACCTTTTCGATGAGGTACAGCGCTCCAACATGAGTAAGACCTGTAAGACTATGGAAGAGGCTGAAGCTACACAGAAGTTCTATATGGACAAAGACGGTACTGAAAGCTATGTAGAAGAGTCTGACGGACATTTTTTGGTTTACAGAAAAGGTGATAACAAGACATTAAAGTCGGTTAATTATTCACCAGCTGATTTGAAAAGTCCCTTGTCTGACTTTATCTAATAAACCTTTCTGCTGTCCAGGGCGTTAGTTGATCGAAGATTAAAACTGATTATGCAAAGTATTTACACAATTCTGGTTTCTGTATTGCTCAACTTTTCGGTGAGCTCATGCGATAGTCAAAGTGGAGGTTCTCAGGTTGTAAGACTAGATGAGGTTCAACAGGCAGGAGAGGAAGTAGCCACTTTTGCAGGAGGCTGTTTTTGGTGTACTGAGGCTGTTTTTGAAAGAGTAAAGGGTGTTCGAGATGTAGTTTCTGGATATACTGGTGGTACTGAAGAAAACCCAACTTATTATCAGGTGAGCTACGGGCAAACGCATCATGCGGAAGCCATTCAGATTTATTACGATCCTAAAGTGATTAGCTATCAGGATTTGCTTGATATATTCTTCGTAGCACATAACCCAATGCAGGCGAATGGACAGGGACCTGATATTGGAGAGCAATACCGACCTGTTGTTTTCTATCACAATCAGGCTCAGAAAGCTGCGGCAGAATCAACCATCAAAAAGCTTAATGCTTCAGGCAAATACCCCGAGAAAATTGTTACCGAAGTGGAGTCATTTAATAAGTTTTGGCTAGCTGAGGATTATCACCAAAACTACTATGAGATAAACCCGGGGAACCCTTACATTATTCAGCACGCTGTTCCTAAGGTGAAGAAATTTAAAAAGACTTTTCCGCAGTTTGTCAAAGACAAATACGCAGTAGAAAACTAAAGTTTTGAGAGGGCAGAAAGTATTTTTTGCCCTCTGCTTTTTTCTCCTGGTGTGCCCTCCGGCATGATTTGCTCAATGGCTGCGGCTAATTCATCTTTTAGCTCCGGTACTTTCTTTACTACCTGATAGGCTGTTGACATGGCAAATGCCTTGACGGCTACCGGTTCATTTTTATCTTCCAAAAATCTGATGCAGACATCATAGAGCTCTCCCCAAAGTTCTTCTTCCACATGCTGAAACTGCAGTACTCTGAGAACATTTCTTTTGATGGCCACATGTACGTCCTTCTTCCTGATTTCTTTAATCATTTTGGGAAAGTAAGGCTTGATTAATTCAGGATGTTTCTGCCCTAAAACACCTACTACCCAGGAAGCTCTTTGCACCATTCGATAATCATTGCTAAAGAACTGCTCCATTAGATTACGGATCTCTTCAGGGTATGCCACAATATGATTCACCACCTTATCGCGGTTCTCTTTACTATGTTCTTTAATGAGCTGTGACTTGATGTCCATATGCAGAAGTAAATAACAAAAGTCAAATCCCAAATTCCAAGCTATATATCCATCCATCGACAATGGACTATCGACCATTGACTGTTCTCTCTGTGTAACAAACCGAAGAAATTTGCATCTTTAGATTAGGTCAAAACAACAACTATGGACATTATTCTTATCATACTCGGCTTCATCTGCGTTATTGTGGGTATTGGAGGCTGTTTTCTACCTATTCTTCCTGGGCCACCTATCAGCTTTCTTGCATTGCTTTTGTTGGAGTGGACTGAGAAATCTCCTTTCGATTCCGAAACACTTTGGACTTGGGGCTTAGTTACCGCAGCAGTTACGGCATTGGATTATGTAGTGCCCATCTATGGCACCAAAAAGTTCGGAGGAACCAAAAGGGGGGTCTGGGGAAGTACAATAGGTCTCTTAGTGGGGCTGATCTTCTTTCCACCATTTGGAATTATTATTGGTCCTTTTGTGGGCGCCTTTCTCGGTGAAATGAGTACAGGAAAAAGTACTAATGAAGCTGCATTGAGATCGGCTTTTGGCTCATTTATAGGTTTCTTGGTAGGAACCCTGCTTAAACTGATAGCCTCTGGCTGGATGGCTTGGATATTTTTCACGAATATTTTCTAGCAGTGTTTCATTAGTAAGGCATTTCGACTGTAGCGAGTAATCTTATTCTCCATGGAAGGTTTTGTGTTTGCTTCTGGCTGACCACTAGGTTCCTCGGTTTTGAAAAGGTTGCCGCTTTTATATACTGAGCATAGCCGAAGCATCTTCTTAATTTCTAGTGTTGGTATGTTTCCTCATTCCGAACAACATCCCTTTCTAGTTCTGCTTTTCTTCTGTATACTTGAAACAAACATCTACTTATGAAACTGTGTTCAGCCCATTTTGGTGTCTTCACCAAAATTTTCTCCTTACTCATTCTTTTTAGCTCATTTCAAGCCAATGCCCAACTCGATCGAACTGAGAAAAAGCTTTCTTCTTGGGTGGATGAACATAATGATGAGGCTTTAACGCTGCTAAAAGAGATTATCAATATCAATTCCGGTAGTATGAACTTCCCCGGAGTGAGACAAGTGGCAGATGTACTAATACCCAAATTTGAGGCACTTGGAATGGAAG
The DNA here is from genome assembly GCA_013373005.1 of Cytophagia bacterium. Classification (GTDB taxonomy): domain Bacteria; phylum Bacteroidota; class Bacteroidia; order Cytophagales; family Cyclobacteriaceae; genus Roseivirga. Next base: position 16,624 of record JABXIP010000037.1, read on the forward strand.
CCAGCTTTTTGGATGGTAGCTCATGGAACAGAGCCGGACATCTGGTGGCGAAGATAGAAGG
>JABXIP010000411.1 GCA_013373005.1 Cytophagia bacterium
AAAGTGAATGGAATCATCTACAGAAATTCCGAAGGCAATACTGAAAATCAGGGCAGTACTGGGCTTCAGCGGAATTCCGAAATACCCCATAATTCCAGCGGTCATGACCAAGGGAATAAAGTTGGGAATCAGTGAAATAATGATCATTCTCACATTGGCGAAAAGAATAGCCATGATCACCGCAATAATTGCGAATGCTAAAAGTAAGCTCAGCCTGAGATTCTCAATCAAAAACTTGTTACCCTTAACAAATAGGAGCGTAGAACCCGTTACAGCCGTTTTTACTTCGTCATCATCGAATACCTTTTTGATCTCAGGCTCTATTACATTATTAATGATGGAATCCATCTTGATAGAACCCATATCTGCAATCTTCAACGAAACCCTCATCACCTGACCCGTACTGTCTACAAATGAATTGAGGAAGCCTGCATTATCGCCCTGATTGCTCAGGTAACTCAATATTGCATTTCTGTCACTCGGGCTAGGTAATCCATAAAATCGTTCATTTCCATTATAGAATGCTTGCCGAACCGCTTTAGCAAATGAAACAATGGAAATAGGACTTGAAACATTTTCCAGCGGTTCCAAAGCTGCCTCCAGTCTCTCTACACTTCTTAAATTCCTTGCATTAAGGGTTGACTTGGGCTTACCAAAATCTATGATAATCTCCAGTGGCATTACTCCACTAAAATTATTTTCAAAGAAGTAGAGATCTTGCTTGAGTTTAGACTTTTCAGGAATGTCGTCTACCATATAGGCCACCGAGTAGAGTTTGGTAACCCCAAAAATGGCCACTGCCACAATAGCTCCGGTTACCACAAAAACTCTGTAACGATGACGGTGCACGAGAAGATCTAGCAATACAAGGAACTTACCGACAATTTTAAATTCAAGGTGCTGAAGCTGCTTATCCTTTGGAGGAGGCAGGTAGCTGAGAATACCCGGAATAAGTATAATACTCACAATGAAGGTGGCCAGAATGTTGATACCGGCTACCATTCCGAACTCTCTCAATATTCTAATATCGGTGGTAAGCAGTACCAAAAAACCAATGGCTGTAGTGAAATTGGTAATGAAAGTTACAAGCCCAATCTTCCTTACAGTTCGGCTTATGGCTTTTACCTTATTACCGTGTTTAACAAACTCTTGGTGATACTTATTAATAAGGTATACTGCATTCGGAATCCCGATAACTACTATAATAGAAGGTATCAGTCCTGTGAGTACGTTAATTTTATAGTTGAAAATGCCTAGGGTCCCCATGACCCAAACCACCACTACACTGATAACAACAAGTGGTACAACTACCGAAACCCATGAGCGGAAGAAGAGAAAAAGAATGAGGGCGGTAATTGCCAGAGACAGTACAATAAAGAGTCTTATTTCTTCACTGGTCTTGGCCTGCATTACCGTTCTCACAAAAGGCATACCTGAGTAGTGAAGCTCAATGCCGGTTTCAGCCGTAAACGCCTGACCCATTTCTTCTATATCCTCAACCAGGTAGTTTCTGTTCACAGAGTTCAGCACCTCTCGCTCCATATTAATGAGTATAAGAGTTGCTCCATTCTCCGGATTGAGCAGCTGACCCGTATAGAATTTCAAAGAAAGGGCCACTTTCAATAAGGAATCTAACTCTGCCTGAGTCTGCGGATAATCCGGCATTAAAGGCACAAGGTCAAAACTTCTGTTCTCCGTATTCTTTACTATGTTCTGCAGACTGGCCAGAGAGATCACATTACTCACACCTTCGGCACCAGCAATTTTATCTCCCAAACGCTTATAGGCATTGAAGTTATCCAGTTCGTAAAGAGCGCTGTCCTTTGTACCAACCACAAGGATGTTTCCATCCTCTCCGAACTTCTCTTTAAATTCCTGAAAGTAGATATAGGTTGTGTCCGTATCGGGCACAGCCGTGTTGAAATTAAAGGCCAACTGAATGTCTTTAGCCATAAAGGCCATAAAGCCCGTGATGACGGCCAAAGAGGCGATCAGTATTAACCTGTATTTCAGTACGATATGGGGGAGTTTAGACCACATTTTCAAACAAGAGCACAAAGGTAATATTTTCCCCCTTGAATCATATTGGAAAGAAGGGTAATTGAGTGGCGGCTAACTATGACCTGCCAGGCAGAGAAATTCCCGTAATTTTCCTGTAAAGATTCATGGCATTGGTATCTGTTAGGCCAGAAATATAGTCCAGCAATGAACGCAGCCTGGTATAGTGATCATCGGTTGATTCAATCTCCTCTTTCACATCTACAGGAAGTAACCTATAGTTTACCTTATCATGCTTTGTTGGGCTGCTATTAACAACAGAAGGCACAAAAGCCTTAAGCAGACCATCGATCACCGTGAAACCTGCGGCCTCAATTTCCAAAACCGTTCTGCATCTATAGATCTTCTCTATTGATACCTTCTTAATCTCTTCCAGGCAATCCTTTGCATTGATTACATCTGCCAGAGAATGATCGAACTCACCTTGCAGTATATCGTTTTCACAGTCCAGGAAAAGCCCCACACTTTGTTGAATCAGCTCATTGATAGCAAGAGCTCTTAGGGTAGAGATTTGCTCCTTTTTACTCCTTATAATATATAGCTTCTTTTTATCGAACCTATCTCCGATTACTGAAGCATACAATTCAACCGTATCATCGTGGCTTACCAATCCCAGATTACAGCCATCTTCCAAATCAATAACATGATAACAAATATCGTCCGCAGCCTCTACCAAAAATGCCAAAGGATGCCTGACCCATTGAGACTCAGACAAAGCTTTTAAGCTTAATGATTTCGCCATCTGGGAGAAAAGCTCCTGCTCAGAAGCATAGAAACCATACTTCTTCTGACTCCTTCTAGGCTTAAACTGATCGGCAACTTTCGATGGCCTCGGATATTTGGTAAAGGCAGCCAAAGTAGGTGCTGTCAAACGCAATCCTTGGTATCCCGATTTATTAAGCAACCTATACCCCTGTGCATTTCCTTCAAATTTGATTAAGTCAGTCCATTGTTGCTCCGTGAACAAATTCTCTAGTAAGGTGCTGTTGGTAATGAAGTACTCAGAAATGGCTTCTTCACCCGAATGGCCGAAGGGTGGATTGCCGATATCGTGGGCCAAAGACGCAGAAGCCACAATTACTCCAAAGTCGTGCGCATTGAGGTGTTCACCTAGTTTTGAATATCTACTGATGACCTGCTCTCCTACCAGACGGCCTAAAGAACGGCCCACACT
>JABXIP010000317.1 GCA_013373005.1 Cytophagia bacterium
GTTTTCTTCCTTGAAGCCTTTGTCTAAAGCAAACCTTTTTGCGCCTTCTCCAACCAACATCACGTGAGGAGTATCATCCATGACCTTTCTGGCTACTGCAATAGGATTCTTAAAATTCTGCAAAAAAGCTACCGAACCGGCATTATCGTTTTCATCCATTATGCAGGCATCCAGAGTAACATTACCGTCACGGTCAGGGAATCCGCCAATTCCAACAGTCGCGTTGTTGGGGTCATTCTCTGTTACCATTACACCTTGCTCTACGGCATCAACCGCTTTGCCATTAGCCGCCAAAACTTCCCAGGCAGCTGCATTGGCTTCCATACCATGATTCCATGTAGAAACTACGATTGGCTTTTTCGGTGCTTTCGGTGTTGAGCATGAAATGCTACTTAATGATGCTGTGCTTACTGCTAATCCACTGAAAATGGTAGATTTTAAGAATTTACGTCTGTCTGCCATGAATAAAAATTTGTTCAAGATATCAAAAACAGGCCTTTGAGTCCTACCAAATATCAAAGCATTTTATTTTCGGGGTCATGTCTTTATCTTCCGCCATGAATAAACTGCTGACTGCTTCACTACTCACTTTACTTCTCATTAGTTGTACCCCAAAACCGGCCAAAGTCATTGAGCCTGCCATTGTTCCTCAGCCACAAAGTATGGTGGTTGAAATGAACAAGCATTACGCCTTAAACAGCCAACCAGCTATGCATAGTGATGCGGCCAGAGCTGACAAAGCGCTCAACTTTCTGAATGACTACTTTCATGCCACCGGATGGAAGTCTCATATTGCCGCTCAGGGAAGTGCCGAAATTAAGTTCGAAGGAAAGGAAGGTTTGAATGATGAGGCTTATGAGTTGAGTATCAATTCAACGGGAATCCACATTCGCGCCAGCCATGAGAAAGGATTCTTTTATGCTGTTCAGTCACTAATTCAGCTACTTCCTCCAAAAAAGCATATCGCCAACTTACCCTATATTGAAATTCAGGATGAGCCCCGTTTTGCCTGGAGAGGTCTTCATCTGGATGTTGGCCGACACTTTTTCCCGAAGGAATTCATTATGAAATACATCGACCTGATGGCTTTCTATAAATTCAACACTTTTCATTGGCATTTAACCGAAGACCAAGGTTGGAGAATTGAAATCAAAAAATACCCTAAGCTGACAGAAATCGGGAGCCAAAGAAAGGAGACCATTCTGGAGAAAAACTTTAACCCTTATGTAGGTGATGGAAAACCATACGGTGGTTTTTATACTCAGGAGGAAATTAGGGAAGTAGTAGCCTACGCTCAAGAGCGAGAAGTAACGATTGTTCCCGAAATAGAAATGCCAGGTCACTCATTGGCTGCTTTGGCTGCTTACCCTGAATTGGGCTGTGCACCGGGTCCTTATGAGGTAGGAACTCAATGGGGTGTTTACGATGATATTTATTGCCCAAGCGAAGAGACCTTTGGGTTTTTAGAAGATGTGCTCACCGAAGTGATGGAGTTATTCCCCAGCAAATACATCCATGTGGGAGGCGATGAAGCACCCAAGACAGCATGGAGAAATAGCGAATTGGCTCAGAGTGTAATCAAAAGAGAAGGACTGAAAAATGAATTCGAACTGCAGAGTTACTTCATTCAGCGAATGGAAAAATTTCTCAATGCAAATGGCAGACAACTGATTGGTTGGGACGAAATTCTGGAAGGCGGACTGGCACCGGGTGCAGCCGTGATGTCTTGGAGAGGTGAAGCAGGAGGCATAGAAGCTGCAGAGGCTGAGCACAATGTGGTAATGACTCCTAATTCGCACATGTATTTCGATCACTACCAAGCCAACCCAGAAAATGAGCCTTTAGCTATTGGCGGTTTTACTACGATAGAAAAAGTCTACCATTATGAGCCTATACCAGCAGAATTAGAAGAAGACTATCACCAATATGTTTTGGGGGCTCAAGCCAACGTGTGGACCGAGTACATCAAAACTTCTGACCATGTGGAATATATGGTTTACCCTCGCGCTTTGGCCTTGGCCGAAACCGTTTGGTCTAATCCGGAAAATAAAGACTGGGAAAGATTTCAAGAGAAACTCAAATACCAATACCATCTGCTTGATGCCAGGGATGTGAATTATCACGTAGCTCCTCCAGCAGGATTGAAACAAGGACTCACTCTTTCAGATGAAATAGAGCTGAGTCTTTCAACACCTTATGAGGGTGCTAAAATATTCTATACTACAGATGGAACTGAGCCCGATGCCTCTTCAACGGAATATACCGGTCCATTTACTATTAATCTGGCTGAAGATGAGGTTCAGGTAAATGCGGTTACCATCACCTCCACCGGAAAGGCCAGTCCTGTTGTGAATGGTTCCTATAAAAAATCTGTTTTAGTGGAATCTGTGAAGCCTCTCAAAGTTGATGAGGGTCTTCAGGTTTTGATGTACCAAAAAGCCTATACCACGGTAACCCGAATTGAAGGAGAACCAAACTCAACTTATTTAGCCTCAAAAGTAGAGCTACCGGAAAATCAGCCAGATCAGTTTGGTCTAATTTTCCAAGGCTTCATCAACGTTCCTGCTGACGGTATTTACACTTTCTACACTACTTCTGACGATGGAAGCGCCATAAGCATTGGCGACCAATTGGTGGTTAACAATGATGGTCCTCATGGAGCTGAAGAGCGCATGGGCGAAATTGCCTTAAAGGCTGGGTATCATCCTTTCCAACTCAAATACTTTGAAGGTGGTGGTGGTGAAAGCTTAAAAGCTCATATCTCAGGACCAAACATGGCTAAGCAGGAAATTCCTAGTGAAATGCTGGGGTATTAACCCCTCTGTCCTGTGAAATTCCTGGCTTTGCCGGTAGGCAGGGTTTCCTTGGAATCAGTAGAGAGTCAGTCTCTTCGAAGGATAGAGTGTCTGTAACCTCATTCACAGAAACCAGTATAA
>JABXIP010000130.1 GCA_013373005.1 Cytophagia bacterium
GGATTTATACTCTTACACCAAATAGTTCATCGCGGCACCGGCAAAGGTAAGGGCCAGGAAGAAACCCAACATATCGGTAATAGTGGTCAGTATTGGTCCGGAAGCCAAGGCAGGGTCGGTATTCATCTTCTTTAAGAACAAAGGAATGGTGCCTCCAATACTTACAGCTACCACTGTATTAATCATCAAGGCGCCACCTACAACCAAACCGAGGTATGCATTTCCTTTGTAGATGTAGGCTGCCAAACCAATCAGAATCCCTAGTACAACTCCGTTGATTAGCCCAACTTTAACTTCTTGCCAAAGCACACGAGCCAATTCATAGGGTTTTACCAAGCCCAGAGAAAGCTCTCGCAAACTCACCGCTACAGCCTGATTTCCCGAGCAGCCACTCATGTCCGAAATCACCGGGAGAAATACAGCCAGAGCAATTACTTCTTCCAGTGTATCCTGATAAAAGGCAATAACACTAGCCGCTACGATATTGAGTAAGATATTGACCGAAAGCCATGAGAGCCTTCTCTTCGACCTCAACATTACCGGCATAGAACGAAGTTCTTCACCACCTACAATACCCTGGGTTTCCAGTAATTCTAGATTAGATTTTTCGGACTCCGCCTCTCTAAGGTCTTTTCTTAGTACAATACCCAGCAGCTGATCTTCACCATCAACAATAGGTACTCCGTAAAAATCGTACTTATCAAAGAAGCTAATCAGGTCTTCCAGCGTTGCCTCAGGAGGCATAGTGAAGGCGTTTTTAATAACAATAGTGTTCAGTTTGGTATTGGGCCGAGAAAGCAACAAATCTCGCATCTGCAGCACACCAATAAATCTGTCTTCTTTAGTTACATAGATATATTGTACATGGTAGTCTTCATATTCCTCAGCCTTCTCTTGTAGGTTTCGTACCGTCTGGCCAACAGTCATATCCGAATCGAATGCCAGATATTCTGTTACCATTAAACCACCCGCTGTGTCAGAGTCATATTGGATTAGTCGTCTGACGTTTTCAGCCTCATCCGGATGCATTTCGTCCAGAATGGCCTCTGCATCTAAGGAGTCTAGCTCGGCAAGAATATCTACCTGATCGTCACTATAAAGCTCATTCAGAATGGATGCGGCCGTTTCTACTTCAGCATTCTCAATGGCCTCAATGGCCTGGTTTTGAGGAATTCGTTCCAGAAGAGTTGCGGCATCTTCCGGGCTCAATAAATTAACTAATGAAGTCTGATTTTCTTTCGAAAACCTGTTATAGGCATACACTAACTCCTCGGCCTTTAGGCTTTCCATCAAGTCGTGAATAGCTTCGCGATTGCCTTGTTCAATCAGCCCCTGAAGTTCTTCGAGTAGTGTAAGTTCCTTTTCCATTTTATTTATTTACGCCTATGTGCATGAGAGCATCTCCTTGGTGTATAATCGGATTGTTGTTCAGTCCAATGACAAAGCCATTTGCTGGGCTCTTTATTTTATGCTTAAACGAACCAAATGGTTCCGCTATATGGCCAATAATTTGATTTTTTTCAATCAAGTCTCCCGATTTCACCGAGGCTAGAAATATGCCTGAATATTTTGCCCTAACCCAGGAAGAATGATAAATAACTTTGGTCTTATGTGGAGGCTCCGGAGCCCTTTCGCGCATACCCAAATGCTTCATAACTCTCAATGCTCCATTAATGCCCAATTGAATGGCATGCTCATCAAAGCGAGCAGACTCTCCTCCTTCATAAACCAAAATGTGTTTACCCATTTTAGCTGCAGTTTGTCTCAGAGACTTTTTCCTGAAAGGTGAATTCAGAATAAATGGAGGTTCGAAGGCTTCTGCAATAGCTCTGTTTTTGGGGTCCCTCATCACACACCTGATTTGAGGATAATTGGTTCTGTCTGCTCCACCGGTATGAAAATCCAATCCTACATCTATTTTAGGGATAATATTGTTGGTAAGGTAATGAGCTACCCTTGCCGCTAGTGAACCATTTTTGTTTCCCGGAAATGAGCGATTTACATCTTTTCCGTCTGGTACATACCGGCTAAAGTTGATGAAGCCGAACATATTAATAATAGGAATACAAATAACGGTTCCAATCTTAGGCTTGTGCTGATCCTTCTCAATGATCCGCCTAACAATTTCTACACCATTGATCTCGTCTCCGTGCAGTCCTCCACTTAGCAATAAGGTAGGGCCGTCTTCAACAGCTCTAGCTACCGTAATCTTCAAATTGATATCTGAGTGCGAAGGTAAACGTGCAATATTCACGTTGATTACTGCCTCTTCTCCCGGCATGACGGGCTTTCCGCTAATGATAAATGGTGGTCTCAAATTAACAGGTGATTGTTTGATATAAAACTACACACAAACAGTGAATCCGCTTAACCGATTTTAACATTTCATTGCGCTGGTTTGGTATCGGTAACTGCATCAAAGAGGTCAAACAAAAAAAGAAGAAGATGAAAAAGTTGAATGCAAAGAGAAGTTTGGCAATGATTGCCTTGTTAATGGTTTCATTTACTTATGGTAGCATGGCTCAACGCAGACATGGCCCACCACAAGATGGGGAAAGACAAGGCCATCCTCCAATGGAGCAAAGAGACCATGAACGAGGTCCAAAGATCCCGAATCTTACAGAGGAGCAAGAAGCTCAGTTAAAAGGACTACATCTGGAAATGGAAAAATCAAGCCTTCCTATTCAAAACCAAATTGCAGAGAAGGAGGCTAGATTGAAGACCATAACTACGGCCAGCGAAATTAATTTAAAAGATGCCGGTAGGGTAATTCAGGAGATTTCGGATTTAAAGACACAGCTAATGACTTTAAGAGTTGAAAATCTCGTCAAGATGAAAGAAATTCTGACCGATGAGCAAGAAATGGCTCTTAATCATCAGCTGCTAAAAAGACCTGAAAAACCACAAGGTGGAAAGCCAGGCTTCGGTAGAGGTAGGTAACTTTAGGTTTAAGTATAGTACAAATAGGTTGTTTCGGTTTCACCGGAATAGCCTATTCAGATTCAACCAAATTGACAGAACCAGAACTTATATTGGCCCTACAGCAAAAGTCAGAAATGGCTTTTCAAGCGCTAGTGAGAACCTATCAGAACAAGGTTTTCAATACCTGTCTGGGAATGTTAAGAGACGTTGAAGATGCAGAAGAATGTGCTCAAGATGTTTTTATTGAGGTTTACAAGTCTGTTGAAGGTTTTAGAGAAGAGGCCAAGCTAAGCACCTGGATTTACAGGATAGCCACCACCAAATGCCTGGAAAGAATTAGGAAGCGAAAGGCCAAAAAAAGATTTGCCTTTCTAAGCAGCCTCTCCGGAGATCACAAACCAGACTCAAAGTACCTTTCCAATTTTGTCCACCCGGGAGTTCAAATGGAACAAAATGAAAACGCAAGAGCACTATTCAATGCAATTGAGAAGCTTTCGGAAAATCAGAGAGTTGCGTTTACCCTTCATAAAATTGAGGGCTTACCTTATGAAGAAATTGCAGAAGTTTTAAATGTCTCTCTGTCGTCAGTGGAGTCGCTGATGTTCAGGGCTAAACAAAACCTCAAGAAGCTTTTGAAAAGCTACTACGAGAAAAATTTCTTGGAATAGCACAAGTTTTATTCACAGATTTCATCGAAATGAAAAGAATGAGCCAGAAAGAAACTCATATTGAATCGAAAATTGAAGAAAGCCTAAAGAGCTTGGATAGCATTGAGCGGGTAAATGCTCCCGATTTCTTCTACACAAGGCTACAAGCCAGAATGGAAGCTGAAGTATTAGGTCAGTCCAATAAATTCTTTTGGATTGGCAACTTAAGGCTTAGCATGGCGGTAATGGCTTTGGTTCTAATATTGAACTTTATGAGTCTGTTGATGATCGATTTTTCAGGAAATGGTCAGAATACTGATGATTTGAGCACTCTTTCTTCAGAATATTTTTCTCCGACAGATGATTACAACTATTTAAACAACCAGCAATGAAGAAATCGAAAACTATAGGTATTGCTGTAATTGTTCTGGCTCTGATGAATGTGATATTGCTTGCCTTCCTTTGGTTTGGTCAAAAGCACAACAAGAGATTAATCAGCGGTGGCGGAGGACTATTTGTACTCACCGAGAAGCTTGGTTTATCAGAAGATCAGAAAGATCAACTAGCTGTGCTAAGAGAGGAACACTTTCAAAGAATGGAGCCTTTGAGAAGGCAATCTCATGAGAGCCGAGATCGACTTCATTCTTTGTGGGCTAGTGGAGGCACAACGGAGCAGATTGATAGTCTATCGGCCAATATCGGTCATATACAGGCCCAAATTGAGAAAAATACTTTTCAACACTTTTCTGAGATCAGGGCAATCTGTAATCCTGAGCAGAAGAAGATTTTTGATCAGATAATAAAAGATGTTCTAAGACAAGGTGAAAGGCGAGAAGGACCTCCTCAAAGAGGGGCCGATCAAAGGCCTCCACCTAGAAGAAGATAATTACCCCAACCTTTTGAATCGAGCTGCGCCAGAATACTGAAACATACAAGAATGAGAAAGAAGTGGATGCTGCTAATGTTGATGGGATTGATATTTTCCGGCTGTCAGCAAGAAGATGAAGAATTCGGAAATATTGAGAATAATGCTTTGAGTGAACTCAGCTTGCCGGGGTCACCATATAACTACGCCAATATTGATTTACCTGATCATTTTTTGGCCAATGAGGTTAGAAGAATTGATAATACCCCAAACAATAACAGGGTTACCGATGCAGGTGCAACGTTAGGGAGAGTGCTTTTCTATGACAAGCTGCTTAGTGCCAATAATAGTATAAGCTGCGCTTCATGTCATGTGCAGGCCAATGGATTTGCAGATGAGCGAGCCTTGAGCCTTGGCTTTGAAGGGGGAGAAACCGGAAGGAATAGTATGGGTTTGGCCAATGCCAGATATTATGATAATGGCCACTTCTTCTGGGACGAACGAGCTGGAAGCTTAGAGGAGCAAGTGCTCATGCCTATTCAGGATGAGGTTGAAATGGGCCTAACATTGGACGAGCTGGTTTCGAAAATTCAAGCTCAGGAATATTACCAACCTCTATTTATAGAAGCTTTTGGCGATGATGACGTTACTACAATTAGAATTGCCAATTCATTGGCTCAGTTTGTAAGATCGATGGTTTCTTATGAGTCACGCTTCGATGAAGGATTGATTGCAGTTGGGGGAAATAGAAATCGTGACTTCCCTAACTTTAGCCAACTTGAGAATTTAGGTAAAGACTTGTTCTTTAGCGGAAGAACTCAATGTAGCAATTGCCATGAAACAGTTGTGTTTAGTGGAGATCGAGCTAGAAACAATGGATTGGATGCTAGAAACGTTGACCTCGGTTTGGGAGGAGTTACCGGCAACCCAAGGGACAATGGAAGATTCAAAGTTAACTCAGTAAGAAACATTGATTTAACTGCTCCGTACATGCACGATGGGAGGTTCGAAACTTTAGAGGAGGTTATTGGGTTTTATAATGGTAACATCCAGAACAATCCCAACCTCGATCAAAGATTGAGGGGCAATAATGGTAATGTGAGACGGATGAACTTAAATGGACAGGAAAGAGCTGCTTTAGTGGCATTTCTAAAAACACTTACAGATGAAAACTTCATTTCTGACGTTAAGTATTCAAATCCGTTTAATTAAAGAGTGAAAGTACTATAGTTCATATACTATATATTTTGGTTGAAGAATGAGGGCTCAGAAGGAGCCCTCATCATTTTTAGCACCATAAAAAAAGCCACATCTTTTTCAGACATGGCTTTTTCTGATGTAGAAAGAAAGACTATTCCGAAGAACCCTCTTCCTCTTCTTTCTTCTTAGGAGATTTTCTCTTCTTCTTAATTTTGATTGTCAGCTCAGCTGCACCTTCTGCATGATCTGCTAACAATGTGTCTCCTTCGTTGATGTCTCCTTTCAGAATTTCTTCAGCAATCTGATCTTCCAAATATTTCTGAATGGCTCTGTTCAAAGGTCTTGCACCATATTGCGGATCAAACCCTTTTTCAGCGAGAAAATCCTTAGCCTTTTCAGTTAGACTAATTTCATAGCCCATGGCTTCAATTCTGCTCAACAATTTCTTCAGTGAGATATCAATAATCTCATGAATATGCTCTCTGGAAAGTGAATTGAAGATAATTACATCATCCAGTCGGTTAAGGAACTCAGGGCTGAAGGTTTTCTTCAGTGCCTTCTGAATTGTATCCTTAATCATGGCATCTTCATTGTCTCGTTTCAGCTGAGTAGAGAAACCAATTCCTGTTCCGAAATCCTTCAAATCACGAACACCGATATTCGATGTCATAATGATGATAGTATTTCTGAAGTCAACTCTTCTACCCAATCCATCAGTCAGAATTCCATCATCCAGAACCTGAAGGAGAATATTGAATACATCTGGGTGAGCTTTTTCAATTTCATCCAGAAGCACTACGGAATAAGGCTTGCGTCTTACTTTTTCAGTTAACTGGCCACCTTCTTCGTATCCAACATAGCCTGGAGGCGCTCCAACCAATCGAGATACAGAGAATTTCTCCATATACTCACTCATATCTATCCTGATCAAAGAATCTTCTTTGTCGAACAGATAGGTAGCCAACACTTTAGCCAACTCTGTTTTACCAACCCCGGTAGGTCCAAGGAATACAAAGGTTCCAATTGGCTTCGTAGGGTCTTTCAAACCAACTCTGGTTCTCTGAATGGCCTTGGTTAGTTTCTTGATAGCATCTTCCTGCCCAATCACTTTACCGCTCAATTGATCGGCCATACCAACCAGCTTAGCCTGCTCTTTCTGAGCTACTCGCTTGGTAGGAATTCCGGTCATCATGGCAATTACTTCAGCCACATTTTCTTCGTCAACCACATATCTTTTAGACTTACTTTCCTCTTCCCAACGGGCTTTGGCTTTGTCTAACTGGTCGATCAGTTTTTTCTCCTTGTCTCTAAGCTGTGCAGCCTCTTCATATTTCTGGCTTTTCACAACTCGATTTTTCTCTTTCTTAATGTCCTCAATAGACTCTTCCAACTCCACAATATCTTCCGGCACGTGAATATTGTTGATGTGAACTCTGGCACCAGCCTCATCGAGTACATCAATAGCCTTGTCTGGCAAGAATCTATCAGAAATATACCTGTCGGAAAGAGCCACACAGGCTTTAATGGCTTCTGGAGTATAATTCACATGATGGTGATCTTCGTATCTCTCCTTGATGTTATCCAAAATCTGGATGGTCTCTTCTGGAGTGGTCGGATCAACCATTACTTGTTGGAACCTTCTAGCCAAAGCACCATCTTTTTCGATGTATTGACGATACTCATCCAATGTAGTAGCACCAATACATTGTATTTCGCCCCTGGCTAATGCCGGTTTGAACATGTTGGAGGCATCTAGAGAACCAGACGCACCACCAGCACCCACAATGGTATGTAGCTCATCAATGAAAAGAATCACCTCAGGAGATTTTTCCAGCTCGTTCATCACGGCCTTCATTCTCTCTTCAAACTGACCTCTATATTTTGTTCCGGCCACAAGAGATGCTAAATCGAGAGTTACTACTCTCTTATTGAAAAGCACCCTTGATACTTTCTTTTGAATAATTCTCAAGGCTAAGCCTTCGGCAATGGCAGATTTACCAACACCAGGTTCACCAATTAGAATTGGATTGTTCTTCTTTCTTCTTGAGAGAATTTGCCCAACCCTTTCAATCTCTTTTTCTCGTCCTACAATCGGATCTAGCTTGCCTTCTTCCGCATACTTTGTGAGATCACGCCCGAAGTTGTCTAGTACGGGAGTTCTTGATTTCTCAGAACCTTTGCCACCAGAAGATCTCTCTGAAGAGCCTCCTCCTGAGCCACTACTGAACATTCTTGATGAATCTTCATCCGGATCTTCAGTATCTGAAGATGCTATTGGGTTGTCTGTCTGATATTCTAACATCTCTTTCACTACTTCATAATTCACATCGAATTTTTCAAGTATTTGAGTGGCAATATTGTCTTCATCTCTCAAAATAGAGAGAAGCAGATGTTCTGTTCCAATCAATTGACTTTTGAAGATTTTAGCTTCGAGGTAGGTTATCTTCAATACTTTTTCAGATTGCCTTGTTAGGGGAATATTGGCCAGATTTTTCACATTGTGGTTGGCCGTTCCTTTAGTTGCACGCTCAATAGCCTCTCTTAATTCTTCGAGAGACGTTCCTAGTTTTTTGAGAATGCTTACAGCAACTCCTTCTCCTTCACGAATCATTCCTAAAAGCAAGTGTTCCGTACCAATGTAGTCGTGCCCTAAGCGTAGGGCCTCCTCTCGACTCAATGAGATCACTTCCTTTACTCTATTAGAAAATTTTGCTTCCATTTAATACCTTTCTCTTGGTCTAATGTTTAGCTATTAAACCTCAAATCAATATAAGAAGATATGCCCGAGATTTAATAGAAAACGCTTTCAAAAACCTATTGCCACCTATAAAACACCCGATTTCTTTAAAACCATTAAAGAATCTGGTCCCATACAGAACAGTAGGTCTATGATGCTCAAATTTGATACAAAGTCTTTGCCAAAAACCTGATAGTACGATTCTGGCCGAAACCATGTCAGTCCCTCAATTCCTTTCTTGGGGTGAATAACTGACCTGTAATCAAAAATGCCTTCTGTAGGTTTTAAATCATACTTTTCGGTAAGATTTATTTTGACCTTCACACCCAGCATCTTAAGACATAATGTCAGCAAGCGCTGATTAAGTTCAAAAAGGCTCTTTGTTGGCTTAAATAATTCGGCATGAAGGTAGTCAGCATAATAGTCGAAGAAAGGGGCTTTACCATAGGCCGATTGAATGGTTCTCCAATGATTTGTGGCCCACTTTTGCCGATGGTCAATCTGCATGTTTCGAATCGGTAGTCCGCTATTGGCCGAATAAAGAGGAACCGAAAGCCTTTGAATATTATTTGCGCCTAAAATCTCACACCGGTTTCTGTAGGTTTGCTTCTCAAAGTTTTCCTGGGCTTCAATCCAAACTTCTTCCGCATTTGTCAAAAGCACAAAATAGGCCACAGAAGGCAGGTATTGCGATTCAATCAATAGTTTCATTAAAGATAAGCTTCGATGTCGCCAAGCCCTTCTCTGATCACTTCAAAATAGTCACCAGAACAATCAATTACAGTTGAAGGAATATTTCCTCCATAGCCCCCATCAATTACCAGATCTACCAGGTTTTGATACTTTTCATAAATCAATTCTGGGTCAGTTGAGTATTCTATCACCTCGTCTTCATCTCTAATGGAAGTGGTAATAATTGGCCTTCCTAACCTCTTGACAAGCTCACGAGGGATATTATTGTCGGGCACCCTGATGCCCACAGTCTTTTTCTTGGCGTTCAAGACTTTGGGTACATTACTGTTGGCCTCTAAAATAAAAGTGAATGGGCCTGGCAAGGCCTTCTTCATTACTTTGAATACAGGGGTACTCAAATGCTTGGTGTATTCAGATATCTCACTAAGATCATAGCAGATAAAGGACAAAGATTGAGGCTTGGTATCTTTAATTTGACAAACACGTTGGACGGCTTTTACATTGCTAAAATCGCAACCAATACCATAGACTGTGTCGGTAGGATAAACTACCACACCACCATCTCTTAAAACTTTTACTACCTGATCAAGTTTATGAGGCTCTGGGTTTTCCTGATACAGTCTAACGTACTCTGCAGGCATGATCTTTAAATAAGACCGAAGTTAGGACAAATTCACTATTTTTGAGCCCTTATGAAGAAAAGAAAGCGTTTTGTGTTGATTATGGTCATCTTTTCTGTGCTGTTGACCTCGTTTTCATTTTATTTTTATCAGCTCTTTTATGGCGCAAATATTCTTACAGAATCTGAGCCCAGAGCCATACTGATAGATCGTGACGACACATTCGATTCGTTGCGTAACTACCTATATAATGAAGGCATTATTGAAGATGCCCTCTCTTTCAGTTTTGTGGCCAAAGTCTTAAAGTATCCCGATTTAATTAAGCCCGGAGTATATCGCTTAGAAACTCAAATGACCAACCTTGAAGCAGTAAGAAAGCTTCGTTCCGGAGATCAGACACCAGTAGATATAACCTTCAATAATGTTAGGTTCAAAACCGACTTGACGGAAAAGATAACTTCCGGTATTGGATTAGAACCTGAGGAGTTTGAAGCCTTACTGAATGACGATGAGTTTCTGTCGCGTTTTGGCTTCAATAGCGATAACGTGATGGCTATGTTCATCCCAAATACCTATGAGGTTTATTGGACAATCTCTGCCGAATCTCTTTTCGAGCGAATGAATAAGGAGTTCACCAACTTTTGGACTCCAGAGAAAAGGCAAAAGGCTTCTGAAATTGGCTTGACTCCAGTACAGGTTTCTGCCTTGGCTTCAATTGTTCAGGATGAGAGCATTATGAGCGAAGAGAAGCCAACTATTGCAGGTCTTTATATTAATAGACTGAATAAAAATATGCTTTTACAAGCCGACCCGACAGTTAAATATGCTCTCGGTGACTTCACAATTCAAAGAATACTGACTGCAGATACACGGGTCGATAGTCCTTACAATACTTACAAATATCGTGGGCTACCTCCTGGGCCAATCAATTTACCCTCAATAAGTTCTCTCAATGCGGTTCTCAATTATGAAGACCATTCCTATATTTATATGTGCGCCAAGGAAGACTTTTCGGGGTATCACCGCTTTGCTAAAACGCTGGTAGAGCATAACCGAAATGCCAGACTCTTTCAGCAAGCACTAAACAATAGGAGAATCTACAGGTAAAATGTACATAGCAGAAACTCAGGTAAGAGTTAGATATGCTGAAACAGACCAAATGGGCTATGCCTATTATGGCAACTATGCTACTTATTATGAAGTGGGTAGGGTTGAAGCTCTCCGGCAGCTAAACTTTCAATACCGTAAAATGGAAGAGGATGGCATTATGATGCCTGTTACTGAGTTGAAGTGCAAGTTTCTAAAACCTGCAAAGTACGATGAGCTAATCACTGTCAGAGTTATCATCAAAGAGTTGCCATCGGTTAGAATGTTTTTTCATTATGAAGTAATTGGTGAGGGTGGAGAAAAACTTAATGAAGGTGAAACAACATTAGTATTCATCAATATGTTGACCAATAAACCCTGCAGAGCACCAGGTTATTTACTCGATAAACTGAGGCCATACTTTGAATGAGGCATCGCATCATTAAATATATCACCAGTCACTCAATCTTTTTGAGACTAATAGCTTTTCTACAGCGCATTAAGCTGGGAAAAGAAAAAGTCGGTCTATATGATGCTATAGTTATTTTCCTTCAGAAGATGGGTGATGACGAAATTCTTGGAAGAGCAAATGCAGTGGCTTTCAGCTTTACTATGGCCATTTTTCCGGCTATTATTTTTCTATTCACCCTCGTTCCATACATACAGATTTTCTTCCCCGAGATATCAAATGACGACATCATTGGCTTTATGGAAAATTTGTTACCTGCCAATCTTTATTCGGCTGCAGATACCACCATTCACGACATTATTAATAAACAGCGAGGAGGCCTCCTTTCATTCGGTTTTGTGCTAACTCTTGTTCTTTCAACCAATGGCATGAACTCACTAATGGGAGCTTTCAATTCTTGTTATAAGACAAAGGAAACAAGGGGGTTCTTCAAAATGAGGTTCATTGCCACCTTACTTATTGTAATACTTTCGCTATCTGTGATCGTTTCGATAGCCTTGCTCATTGTAGGGCAACAACTGTTACAAGACAATAAAATCAGGGAGGTACTTCAGGATCTTATCTCACTAGATTTAATTATAGTATTAAGATTCATCTTCCTCTATCTGATTTTTCAGATAGCCATTTCATTTATTTATTATCTCGCTCCAGCCGTTCATGAGCGTTGGCACTTTTTCAGTGCAGGCTCTATTTTCTCAACCTTAGCCTGCCTTGCAGCATTCTTCGGATTCTCATTCTACATCAACAATTTCGGAACCTATAATAAGCTTTATGGCTCAATAGGAGCTCTAATCGTATTAATGTTGCTCCTCTTTATCCTTTCCCTAATTCTGCTTGTAGGCTTTGAAATGAATGCCGCTTTAGACAAGGCCAAATTTGACAAATTGAAATCTGAAGATAATATTTGACTTCCGTGCTTGCACAAAAAAAACTTCCAGTTATCTTTGCAGTCCCAATTGGGAGATCACATCCAGAGGAGTGGCAGAGTGGTCGAATGCGGCGGTCTTGAAAACCGTTGTACCGCGAGGTACCGGGGGTTCGAATCCCTCCTCCTCTGCACATTTTAAATGTGTTCTGGTCCGTTCGTCTAGGGGTTAGGACGCCAGGTTTTCATCCTGGTAACAGGGGTTCGATTCCCCTACGGACTACGAAAAAGCTCGACAGAAATGTCGGGCTTTTTTTGTTTGATTCAATTCTGTATACTGAAACTTCAAACGATTGCATGGGATTCGTTTAGAATGGCTCTTTTACATCTGACGGAATAGAGTAATTTTGGCTAGACTTAACCGAGTATGGCACCAGAGATTAAAAAAATTGGAGTATTGACTAGTGGGGGGGATGCCCCCGGAATGAATGCAGCTGTTCGAGCGGTTGTCAGAGCATCCATCTACTACGGAATAGATGCCATGGGTATCTATAAGGGGTATGATGGTCTCATCAATGACAATATGGAGCAGCTCTACGTGAGGTCAGTTTCCAATATCTTGAGCCGTGGAGGTACTTTCCTGTTGTCTGCCAGAAGTAAAGAGTTTCGAACTAAGGAGGGAAGAGCCAAAGCATATGAGAACTTTAAAGCCAGAGGCTTAGATGCTCTTGTAGTAATTGGTGGAGATGGTTCATTCACTGGGGCGGATATATTTAGTCAGGAGTATGATGTACCGGTAATAGGTATTCCTGGAACTATCGACAACGACCTTTCCGGAACGGACTTCACTATTGGTTACGATACTGCATGTAATACTGCCAGAGAAGCCATCGATAAAATTCGTGATACGGCTTCATCTCATGAGAGACTTTTCTTTGTAGAGGTAATGGGTAGAGATGCCGGTTTTATTGCCCTTAACTCGGCTATTGGTGGTGGAGCCGTAGCGATGATTGTTCCTGAGCACAATTGGAGTATAGATTCCCTGATCAATAGATTGAAGAAGGGTGCAGCTAATCAAAAAGCTTCCAATGTGGTAGTTGTTGCTGAAGGTTGTCATCTAGGTAGTTCCTATGAGATTGCTGAGAAAGTAAAGGAGCAAATCCCTCAATATGATATTCGAGTAAGTGTACTAGGGCATATGCAAAGAGGAGGATCCCCTACAACTTTAGATAGAGTTTTGGCCAGTAGAATGGGGGTTGCAGCTGTTGAAGGATTGAAAGAAGGTAAGTCTAATGTAATGGTAGGTGTAATCAACAATAGGATTACTTACACGGCTATCAGTGAAGCTATCAAGACTATCAAACGTCTAGATAACGAGGAGTTCAGGATTGCTAAGATTCTTTCGATCTAAGATCACTAATTTCTTTTATAAACTCTTCTTACTGAGCATGATTGCCCAGCATTATTAAGGTCTATTTCAGTTACAGTAAGGACTAGGTCAGAGCCATTAAAGGCAAACTTGACTTGTTCAAATAGGGCGTTCTGAAAAATTGGAGGATCGAATAATATCTGGTCTCCTTCTGTCCTAATACTTCCTTCAGAAATGGTCGAGCCATTTTCAGATAATTTGAAAGTGTAAGTCCGAATCAGTTCAAGAATAATCACGGAACTAGGTGTGTTTGTGTTGTTGCTTTGGCCACAGTTATAGGTCTCGCTGGAAAGCCTCCATGTAGTGAACAATGCTGGCAGAGTTTCTGGAGTCACTCCAATATCGTCCGTTGAATCACAGGAGTAAATGCATAGGAGCAATCCTATGACTATTGAAAACAATATGACCTTGCTCGATTTCATATTTTTCAAACAGTGAAGCAAAAATCAATCCACTGACTTAGCCTCTTTTACGCTAAGTTAGTTTTTCGGTTTATTTGAATGAGTTGGGCTTCAAAAAGTAAATTCCTCAATTTCTCTAAATCGGTTTCTGTTAACTGTTTATACGTTTTTGTTCTTACATACTTCTTTTTCCCTGCCTCTAAGTACCCGTCATGGGAAAGTAAGTGACCTTGAGTAAACCCAAATTGAACACCTTCAAAAGTGCCTCCCCAAGGAACGGAACCTGGCTATATAAAGCAGATGGTCTTCTTAAGTCGAAAGAAGGGTACATTATAACTAAGCTTTTCCTTCACTTCAGGAATGCACTCATAGACCAAGCTTCTCAGGATTTTGACCAGTCGAAGTTCATCATCTAGAAGGAACTCATAAAGGTCATCCAAATCTTGAAAGTCAACTGGTTGAAAGCGATTCATGACGATCAGTTATTTGAATCATAAGCTTTCTGCAGCCACTCTTGCAAACCATTTAGGTCTTCCAATGCGGATACTTTGATTCTGTGTGTAACCATAGCATTCCAGCTTCCGGCAGCCTCAACATTGCCTTCGGGTTCAATGCCTTTTAAGTTGAGCCCTATGTCTACTCGAGTTTTTGTGCTCGGTTGAAGTAAAGCAAATTGCTTTTTCGGAGTTCTCAGGCTAATGTATGTCTTCTTGTATGCCAATTCCACTTCCCCATTAACCGCTTCAAACATGGCTTTTGCTTTTTTAAATAGGGGAGCAATTTCTTCTTTGCCTGCGAGCAACTCACTATCCAGCGTGTCTTCTGATGCTGTTTTGGGAGCTAACAGTTCCGGCTTTAGGTAAAGCTGAGCAATGGTGTTGGCGAATCCATGACTCACTCCATAATCCCCCTTAAGTACTTTCATAAGTTCTCCATGTTTTTCCAATCCTGTTGTTGTGAGTAGCGCATGCCATTCCTCCAGAGATTTACCGGTCTTTTCAGGCATGTTGCTGATCATGGTTTGAAGCATTTCTTCAGGTGTTGCCATAATTATGAGTTTTGGTTTATTTCAATATACTGAACGCCTTATCAACTATCCATATTGAGGAGGAAATTTAACTATCTTTCTGCCGTGAGAGTGCCCTATCTTGACTTGAAAGCTATTCATGAGCCTTTGGAAGAGGAACTGCATCGCTGCTTTTTTGAGGTGATGGATGAGTCTTATTTTCTTCATGGGAGAGAGGTAACTGAGTTCGAAAGGGCTTTTTCAGAGAAACTAGATGTTGAGTACTGTCTTGGTACGGCAAACTGCACAGACTCTCTATTCATAGTCTTGAAAATGCTAGGCATTGGAGATGGCGATGAAGTGATTGTGCCGGCAATGACTTGGATAACGGACGCTGAAGTGGTTTCCAATCTGGGAGCAAGTCCGGTATTTGTAGACATAGACCCAATAACTTACACAATTGACACTTCAAAAATTGAAGCTGTAATAACCTCTAAAACCAAGGCGATCGTTCCGGTTCATTTGTATGGGCAAATGGCCGATATGACAGCTATTTGTGAGATTGCCGAAAGGCACGGAATCAAGGTGATAGAGGATTGTGCTCAAGCTCACTTTGCCTCTCAGAATGGAAAATTTGCAGGCTCTTTTGGTGATGCCGCTGTGTTTAGTTTCTACCCGACCAAAAACCTTGGTGCTTTGGGCGATGCCGGAGCCATTGTAACCAATGATAAGTCATTGTGTGAGGCCTGTCGGAAAATGGCAAATCATGGCGCATTGGATAAACATAGCCATGAATTTCCAGGCATGAATAGCCGAATGGATACGCTTCAGGCAGCAGTGCTTTTACTTAAGCTTGATTACATAGATCAGTGGAATGAAGAGAGGAGGAAACTAGCCACTGCTTATACGCAAGCTGTAGGTGGGATTAACGGGCTAATCTTGCCGCAGTTTGGTGGCGAAAACCAGCATGTATTTCACATTTTTAATATTCTAACTTCCAAAAGAGATGAGCTCAAACATTTCCTGAGCGAAGCTGAAATTCAAACGCAGATTCATTACCCCAAAGCACTTCCTTTTACTCAGGCATATCAGCATTTGGGCTTTCAGTCAGGTGATTTCCCAGAAGCTTTCAGGCTTCAAAATGAGGGACTTTCTTTACCAATTTATCCGGGAATGGAGGGCGAAATGCAAGAATTTGTGATAGAGAAGGTAAAGGAGTTTTTCAGTTAGTCGCCTGGCATCTTTAGTAAACTTGACGGTTCGTTCGTACCGCCAAGTTCACCAAGATACATAATTCTTACAGGTCGTACATTACAGAAAACAACCAGTATCGTTTCTGAATAAAATACTCATAAGTGCTAATGAGGCTATCGGTAAATGAATCTCTTCTGATACCAGTAGTATTCATCAGGTTCATACCCTCTACCTTAAATTCCCAAGGCGAACCTTCTTTTCTGAATCGAAGCTCAGCATCTAGCAAATCGAACTGCTGCGTTGGCCTTGTCTGGGAAACGTAGCTGTTGTACTCATAGTCAACCTCAAAAGTGAAGCTCTTCAGGAAGCCGATTTCCAGATTGGCAAATGGCTGATGATTTTCAAATCTACTAGAAGTGTTTCTGCCCTCATAATTGCTCAGTGAAACTGAGTATCCAAAATCGAGGTACAGCTTTTTGAAGAGGGTTGTTCCTATAGTTGTTCTATAGCTCTGCGTGAAATTAACATTTTCGTTTGCTGTGCTTTCAATGATGTTGTTGCTAATGCTTCTGCTCCAGTTACCAGTTAAACTCACACGGAAATCATCAAAGCGTTTTTCCATACTGGCATTACCACTCATTAATTCATTAGCCGTATTGATGTTGGTTGGTGTATTCACTCTTTCCAGATTGTTGAACTCAACAATATTGGTTACATCATTCAATCGCTTAGCATACGTAACCCCTCCATAAATATTGAAGAAGTTATACATGTTGAAGTTGAAGTAATTGAGGTTAACCGTATGGTAAAGGCTATTCATCAGGTTGGTATTACCTCTGAAAAGAGAGTTATAGCTTCTTACCATTAAGCCCTCGGCATAATTCTGAACATCAGTAAACTGTGCAGCAACATTGTAGGTGAGGTTGAGGGAGTGAGAACTTCTGAATCTATATTGAGCACTCAGTGCCGGAAGCAATAAAGTTTTATCAAAACCCTCTGAAGCATTATTCTGGTCTGCATTAATCTTGTATCGGTGCAGGTTCAATGAGGGAGTAAGTACC